>WFNR01000023.1 GCA_015488485.1 Cyclobacteriaceae bacterium
AAAAAGATGGCCCAAGCCATCTTTAAATTATTTACAGGTAGCAAAAGCGAAGAAAAGGCCGACTAATAGCCTATTTTTTCTTGCCTATTTGCCAGCTCTCGGCCAGTTTTACTGCTTCCAGCGCATTTACCACTCCACCCGATACAGACAGATCTCCAAAATCTACCTTTTCGTCTTTTGTGCCCGGTTTTATTACCTCCAGCCCATGATATTTATGGGTGGCCTGCACCATGATGTCGTGTATATCGGTAGGCGACAACTGTGGGAAATAGCTGAGCAACAAGGCGGCCACTCCGGCCGTAACGGGCGAAGCCATTGAGGTGCCCTGGGCATTGCGATAATCATTGTGCGGGGCGGTAGAGTAGATGGCCACGCCCGGTGCAAATACATCTACCGTGCTTTTGCCGTAATTGCTGAACGATGCCGGCAGGTGCTCATCGGCATGCCAGGTAGAGGCACCCACCTCTATCCAGTTGCGGGCCGGGCCTTTTTTGTTTAGCTTCTTGGTAGGGAAGTTGTTGGTTACATCATTGTCCTGACCCGAGTTGCCGGCCGCATGCACCAGCAACACCCCGTGTTGAGCGGCATATTTTACGGCTGCATCTACATACGCTTTGTGTGGGGAGTAACCTTTGCCGAAGCTCATATTGATAACCTGGGCGCCATTGTCCACTGCGTAGCGGATGGCATTGGCCACGTCCTTATCCCACTCATCACCATCAGGCACAGCCCGTACGGCCATTATTTTTACATTCGGAGCAATGCCGTCTATACCAATGCCGTTATCGCGTTTGGCAGCGATAATACCGGCCACATGGGTGCCGTGAAAATTGTCGGTGTCATCGGCCCTGACATCATTATTGCCATAGCCTACCTCATCCAGCTTATCGGGGTTGTCGCCTACTATCGGGCGTGGGTCGAAATCCAGATTGTACTGGTACTCAACCTGAATGCGGTAGTGCTCCACGGCCTCATCCAGTTGGCTTACGATAGTTTCTACTCCGTTGTCACCCACCATTTGCAGAATATTACCCATCAGAGCGGCAGCCATCATTATCTGGTCGTCCGGTGATTGCACCTGAGCCAGCATTTCGCTAGCTAGAGAGTCGCTGTCCAGATAAGCACGCATGAGCTTATCCGCCCGGACAATGGCCCTTTGCAGACTGTCGTAAAAGTAAAACTGGCTTTTGGCCTTGGCCAGACCTTCTTCGTAGCCCTTTTTTATTTCCAGCCAATATTGATATTCTTTCTTTTTGGATGGTTTGGCGTTTTCATATATGGGTTTCAGGCGTCTGTACTCGCGGGTTACCTCCAGGTTGGCCGGCCCTACATTGCGGCCGTCTTTGCCCCCGATAAAATTCCAGCCGTGAATGTCGTCCACGTAGCCGTTGTGGTCGTCATCAATACCATTGTCCGGTATTTCATCTTCATTGGTCCAGATTACATCGCGCAGATCTTCGTGCTCAATATCTATACCCGAATCAATGACGGCCACAATTACCGTACGACCCTGTCGCCCGGCCAGGTACTGAATGGCCTCGTTGGTGCTTACACCTGCTACATGTTCCTTTTGGGCATCCAGGTTAAACCAGTTGGGGGGTGCCTCCGTAGGTTGGGCCTGACTGCCCACAACAGCCAAAAACATGGCTGCTAAAAACAATTTGATTTTTAAAAACATGATATTTTCAATAATAGTATAACAAATAAATTCAAAGGTAAGGTATTTCTGTGATTTACTTAAACGAGGCTGATAATTACTTGTTGCCAAAATTTTGCAGGCGGATTTCGGTCAATCTGCGCTTGGTGTCGCGGGTGAAATCACCGCGCATCATCCAATCGTAGTACGAGGGCTCCTGCTGTAATACCTGGGTTACCGGTTTGCCGCGGTGTTTGCCAAAATTAAAGACAATCTCTCCCTTATGATTATATACCAGGCGGCCGGCAAGGTCCACTTTGCGTGAAAAGCTCAGGTCGTGCAGCACCTGCATGTCGTTGGCAAAGCGGCCTATTTCGTGTCCCATATTATCGGTAACCGGGCTGTCGGCATAACGTGCTACCTGGGCTTCCAGAATCTCCAGGGTGGCCAGCGTATCGGCCTCAGCACTATGGGCGTTATCCAGGTTTTTGGCACAATAAAACTTATAGGCGGCCGACAGGTTGCGTTTTTCCATCATGTGGAAGAGCCGCTGGATATCGATAATCTTGCGGTTTTTGATATCAAAGTCCACCCCGGCCCGTAAAAACTCTTCTACCAGAATGGGCAGGTCGAACTTGATGATATTAAAACCACCCAGGTCGCAGCCCTCGAGCCAGGCGGCCAGCTCTTGGGCCACCTCGGCAAAGGTAGGCTCGTTGGCCACATCTTCATCGTAAATACCGTGTATCAGACTCGATTCTTCCGGTATAGGTATGGTGGGGTTGATACGCTGGGTGCGCACCTCCTTGTTGCCATCGGGCAGTACCTTTACAAAAGAATACTCGATAATGCGGTCGTTGGACAGGCTGATGCCGGTGGTTTCCAGGTCGAAAATCACCAGCGGGTTTTTCAAGTGTAGGTTCATATCAAAATAATTGTGTCAGATCAAGGCCGCCAAAATGAGCCGAACTCATAAGCAGCAGGTTACGATTGCGCAATTCCAGGTTGCGCAGTTGTCCGGCAAGTTCATCGGTGCTGTTGATTACCTGCAGGTTGGGGTGGGCAAAAGCCTGCTCAATGGCAGCCGGCTCGAAAGGCGGCAGTTTCTTTTGCGCCACAGCCTGCGGATTGTAATAAACGATAGCCTGGTCGCAGCCATTGAGCGTGCCGGCATATCTGCCGAAAAAGTCTTTGTTGAGGCTGCTGTAGGTGTGCAATTCAAAAACAGCCGTAAGCTGGCGCTGCGGGTAGCGCTCCTGCACGGCTGCTACTGTGGCCTGCACCTTGGAGGGTGCATGGGCATAATCTCTGAATACGGTGTAGTCCTCGCCTTCAGCCAGAATGTTCAGCCGCAGGTCGGGTAGCTCAAAGTCGGCAATGGCGCCATAAAATTCTTCATCATCCACACTTAGGCGCGACAGCACCTGGCGGGCACCATTCAGGTTAATCATATTGTGATGACCAAAGATACGCACCGCATGCTCCCGGTCGCCATCCAGCAGATAGGTATTGCCCTCTTTCACCACATGCGGGTGGGCCCCATAGGGTAGCTGCAGCACGTCAGGGCGTTCCTTACTG
Source organism: Cyclobacteriaceae bacterium (assembly GCA_015488485.1). Lineage (GTDB taxonomy): Bacteria > Bacteroidota > Bacteroidia > Cytophagales > Cyclobacteriaceae > S012-113. The sequence continues at coordinate 3,215 of WFNR01000023.1, forward strand.
CCTATGCGTTGGGTCTCGGGGTCGTCCTGGTAATAGGCCAGGGAGCCGGCTTTGGGGGTGGCATCGGCAAAACGCTCAAACTGGCGGATATATTCTTCTTCGTTGGGAAATACATTGACATGGTCCCAGGCTATGCCGTTGATCAGGCCGATATGATGCTGGTAGTGCAGGAATTTGGGCGTATCGTCCAGCCGCGATGATAAATACTCATCTCCTTCAATTACGATAACCGGTGCATCGGACAGTCGTACTGTTTGCTCAAAACCTTTTACCCGGGCGCCCACCACATAGTCGAAATCACGGCCCAGTTTCTTGAGCACGTGCATAATCATGGCGGTAATGGTGGTTTTTCCGTGGCTGCCGGCAATTACAATACGCTGTTTGTTTCGGGCTTGCTGATATATAAACTCAGGAAAGGAGAGGATAGGCAGCCCCAGTTCGCGGGCCCGGGCCAGCTCGGGATTATCGGCATGGGCGTGCATACCCAGTATAACCGTATCAATATCTGCGGTAATCCGGCCGGCATCCCAGCCGCTGGTGGCCGGCAGCAGCCCTTTGGCTTGCAGATTACTGCGCGCAGGGTCGAAAAATTCATCATCCGAACCGCTTACTTGCACACCCTTATCGTGCAGGGCAATGGCCAGGGCATGCATCACGCTGCCGCCCATGGCAATAAGATGTACGCGGGAAACGGGCTTGTTCATGGGCGCAAAAATAGTTCAAAAAGTGCAATTACCGCCATGCGTCCGGTGATATACCTGCTTCAGTCAAAAAGCAGATTGTTTTGCAGGTTTTGCAGCTCACGCAGGGCCAGGCTATCACCCTGCCGGGCAGCCAGCTCGATGCCACGCTGCAGGATTTTTCCAGCCTCATCCTGCTGTTCCAGATCGATCAACAGCTCGGCAGCATGGTAATAGGTAGGCAAATAGTCCGGGTGGTCGCTGAGTAGTTGCCGGTAGTACTCAAGCGCTTTTTGCGGATCATGGTCTTTGTATTCGGTGGCCAGGCAATACAAATTGAAGGGGTCGTGCGGGTCTTCTTCAATAAATTGCAGCAGGCGGGCAATACGTTCATTATTCATAGTAGAAAGGGCCTAGATTTAAACGCAAATTCGCTAACTTCGTGGCAAATTTATCACTAACAAAATAAAGATAAGGATAATGAAAATACTGGTATGTATAACCCACGTACCCGATACCACATCGAAGATTTCATTTACCGATAATGATACCAAATTCGATAAGACGGGGGTACAATTTATAATAGGTCCCTATGATGATTATGCGTTGGCCAGGGCCATGGAAATAAAAGAGGCCAGTGGAGCTACCGTAACGGTACTCAATGTAGGTACGGCCGAAACCGAACCTACCATCCGCAAGGCGCTGGCCATTGGCGCTGACGATGCCATACGCGTTAATGCCGAACCGGTAGATGCCCTCTTTGTGGCCAACCAGATTGCCGCTATTGCCAAAGAGAATAACTACGACATGATTCTGATGGGCCGTGAGTCGATCGACTTCAATGGCGGCCAGGTGCATGCTATGGTAGGTGAGATGCTGAACATCCCTTCAATATCACCGGTGATGCAATTGGATATAGAAGGCACTACCGCCAAAATGACCAAGGAAATAGAAGGGGGCAAGGAATACCTGGAAGTAGATATGCCTTTTGTAGCCGGCTGCCAGGAGCCCATTGCCGAATGGCGCATCCCCAATATGCGCGGTATCATGACGGCCCGCAGCAAGCCGCTCAATGTGGTAGAGCCGGTGTCAGACGAAAGCGGTACCGCGGTTGTTAAGTTTGAACTGCCGCCTCCCAAGGGTGCTGTTAAGCTGGTAGATACGGTAGAAGAGCTGGTTGATCTGCTCAAAAACGAAGCAAAGGTTATTTAATTTTTTAAAGTAAACGATTATGAGTGTAGTAGTATATATCGAGACATCGGAAGGTAAAATAAAGAAATCATCACGCGAGGCCATCAGCTACGGAGCCGCCCTGAACAGCGGAGAGGTAGTGGCCGTGTGTACCGGTGAGGCAACGGATGAAGAGTTGCAGTCGGCCGGACTGAACGGGGCCGCCAGGGTTATGGCCACCAACGAGCCCCTGGCTACGGCCGAGGCGGCTGCCAGCGCCCTGGCGCAGGTGGTAAGCAGCAGCGGTGCTGATATGGTAGTGATGGCCAAGTCATCGGGCAGCGGTGTGATAGCTGGCCGTCTGGCTATAAAAATGGATGCCGGCACGGTGCCCAATGTAGTGGCTTTGCCCGATACGGCCAACGGCTTCCGGGTGCGCAGGAGCATCTTTACCGGCAATGCTTTTGCCGTAGTGGAGGTGAAGAAAGATAAGAAAGTGCTGATTATCAACAAAAATACTGTTGATATCAAGCAAGATGGTGGTCAGGCGGCCGTAGAGCGCTTTTCCCCTGAGCTAAGCGAGGTAGATAACAAAGTAAAGGTAACAGGTGTTGACCAGGCTACCGGCAAGGTGCTGCTGCCCGAGGCCGATATCGTAGTTTCGGGCGGCCGCGGGCTGAAAGGGCCGGAAAACTGGGGCATGATTGAAGAGCTGGCCGAAGTGTTGGGGGCTGCCACCGGCTGTAGCAAGCCGGTATCGGATATGGGCTGGCGGCCGCATAGCGAGCACGTGGGTCAGACCGGTATCAAGGTGAGCCCCACCCTGTATATTGCCATTGGTATTTCGGGGGCCATCCAGCACCTGGCAGGGGTCAACTCATCCAAATATATTGTCGTAATAAACAAAGACGAGGAGGCGCCATTCTTCAAGGCGGCCGATTATGGTATAGTAGGCGATGCCTTCGAAATAGTACCTAAGTTAACGGAAGCTATCAAAGCAGTAAAATAAACCTTACTGAACGTGGAAAAGATCAGACTGGATATCATGGGCCTGCAGGCGAGTCAGTCGCCCAATGGCACTTTTGCCCTGGTTTTGGCGGAGGCCAACGGCAACCGCAGATTGCCGATTATTATAGGTATGCCGGAAGCCCAGGCCATTGCCCTTGAAATGGAGAACATTATTTCCAACCGCCCCATGACCCATGACCTGTTTAAGTCTTTTGCCCATGAGTTTAAATTTGATGTGGAAGAGATCGTGATCTCCGATCTGAAAGACGGAGTATTCTTCGCCCGCATCGTTTGTACAGGGCCGGATGGCCGGGTAGAGATTGATGCCCGGCCATCCGATGCCATTGCCATCGGGCTACGCTTTAAAGCACCTATTTATGCCATTGATAAGATTATGGATGAAGCAGGTATCGTGCTTACCGAAGAAGAAAGTGAAGCGATAGAGGAAAGTGCCCCTAAAGAGCCGGTACGCCCGTCACGCCCAAAAAGTGGTAAGGAGTCGCTGGAAGACTACCCGCTGGAGGTACTGAAAGACCTGCTTGAAGAGGCTATTGAAAAAGAAGATTACGAGCTGGCAGCGCGCATCAGGGATGAGATAGGCAAGCGCAATTGACAGACGATCCATGGTTGTTCGTTTACCAATTGTCGTGTTGTTGTTGATGCTTGCTTGCGGCCACTCCCGGGAGCGCAAAGCGTACGACCTGGCCCGTATTACTACTTCGCAGGGGGAAATCATCATATTACTGCACGATCAGACACCCCGGCATAAGGCCAGTTTTATCAAGTTGGCACAAAGCGGCTATTTCGATAGTCTTACTTTTAACCGGGTAATTGACAATTTTGTGGCGCAAGGTGGCTGCCCCGATACGCCCGAGGGCTTTGCCGGTTCGCCCTACTTGCTCGATCCGGAATTTGTACCCGAACTACGCCATATTTACGGGGCGGTAGGTGCCGGTCGTGATAACAACCCGCAAATGCGCTCGGCCGGATGCCAGTTTTATATTGTACAAAACAGAGAAGGGCTGCATCGCCTGGATGACAAATACACTGTTTTCGGCCAGGTGATAAAAGGGATGGATGTGGTTGACAGGATTGTCAAGCTACCCACTGATTCGCTTGATGCACCCCTGCAACCGGTTACTATGAAGATTAGTATTTTTAAACTGGATAGTGCAGAAATAGAAAACCTGTCACGCGAGTAGCCACTATCCCAGAATCATCCCCACCATCGTAGCCGATAACAGCGAGGCCAGGGTGCCGCCCAGCAGGGCGCGCATGCCGTATTGTGAGAGCAGCACACGTTGCCCGGGGGCCAGCCCACCGATGCCGCCAATCTGAATGCCGATGGAAGCCACATTGGCAAAGCCGCAGAGCATATAGGTAGCCATAATGATGGACTTGCTACTGGCAAAGGCACCGGTAGCTTTCAGAGTAGCCAGGCTTTCGTAGCCCACAAACTCACTGGCAATCAGTTTCTCGCCCAGCAGTTGTCCTACCAGGGCAATATCCTGGCTGGTAACCCCGATCAGCCACATAAGCGGGGCAAAGGCATAGCCCAGAATAAACTGCAACGACAGATTGTGATATTGCCCATGGGTTAGCGTGGCAATGGAATCGTTGATACCCAGCAGGTTGCCTGTTTTAATAAAAATAAAATTGAACATGGCAATAAAGGCAAAAAACACCAACAGCATGGCGCCTACGTTCAGGGCCAGCTTCAGGCCTTCGGTGGTACCGTTGGAGATGGCATCCAGCAAATTGCTGCCCACGTTCTGTTTACTGATATGAATCTGCTGGTTGATGTCTTCGGTTTGTGGTACCAGTATTTTGGAAATCACGATAGCCCCAGGAGCAGCCATTACAGAGGCTGCCAGCAGGTGCTTGGCAAATATCAGGCGCTGTACCGGATCATCACCACCCAGAAAGCCAATATAGGCTGCCAGCACACCACCGGCTACCGTAGCCATGCCACCTATCATTACCAGTAAGATTTCCGATTTGTTCATCTTTTCCAGGTAGGCTTTTATCAATAATGGCGCCTCGGTTTGCCCCAGAAAAATATTGCCGGCTACCGATAATGATTCCGCTCCCGATATTTTCAAAGCCTTGGTTAATAGCCAGGCCAGGCCGTAAACGATCTTCTGAATAATGCCCAGGTAAAACAAGGCGCTGGTCAGGGCCGAGAAGAAGATAATGGTAGGCAAAATTTGCAGGGCAAAAATAAAGCCTTCCGACTGTACATCGAGCAGGCCGCCAAACAGAAAAGAACTGCCCTCTTTGGTAAAATCGAGGATTACAACAAACAGCCGACCGACCGATTCAAACATAAAACGGATAGCATTGACACGCAGTACACCAATGGCCAGAATAAGCTGAATACCCAGGCCAACTACCACTACCCGCCACGAAATACCCTGGCGGTTGGCACTAAAAAGCCAGGCAATAAAGATCAACACCGCCATGCCCAGCAAGCCACGAGGTATGGCTTCTTCCAGGTTGCGCTCTGCTACCAGGGTTTTTTCATCAATCAGGTTGGCCTTGGCCTCCTGCATAGCCCGGCTGCTATCGGTAGCGGCAGCAACAGCAACAGCAGTGCTATCCTGTGAAGCACTTGCGCTATCAATACTTAAGGTGTCTTCTGTTAAGGGTTTTACAGGTACCTGACGGTTGGCCAGGGTAGCAGTATAACATGCAAAAAACAGCAGGCCGGTAAGAATCAGGGTAGAAACCGTTCGGTACATAGGTATAAATTTCTAGCCGCCTAAAATGCAATTATTTTGCTTGAGTACAAAATATCCGGCCAAGAAAAAAGGGCTGCTACAGCAACCCTTTTATGTTTTGTTTATTTATGCCTTTGGCTTCGGTGCGGCTGCCCGCACCTCCTGCGAAGCGCCCGACTTGAATTTCTCAAAGTTTTTGATAAACTCACCGGCCAGGTGATTGGCTTTGGCATCGTAGGCATCCTTGTCGGCCCAGGTATTTTTGGGGTTCAGCACTTCGGTAGGCACCCCGGGGCAACTGGTAGGCATGGCCAGGCCGAAAATCTCGTGTGTTTCATACTCCACATTATCGAGCTCACCTTGCAGGGCCGCTTTAATCAGGCTGCGGGTAATTTTCAGGCTCATACGCTCGCCCACGCCATAGGGGCCGCCTGACCAGCCGGTATTCACCAACCACACATTGGCACCCGATTCCTGCATTTTGCGGCTGAGCATATCGGCATACACGGTAGGGTGCAACGGCATAAAAGGCGCACCAAAACAAGCTGAAAATACCGTAACCGGTTCGGTAATACCCTCTTCAGTGCCGGCTACTTTGGCGGTGTAGCCTGAGATAAACTGATAGGCTGCCTGAGCCGGTGTGAGCCTGGAGATTGGCGGTAGCACCCCGAAGGCATCGGCTGTCAGGAAGAAAATATTTTTGGGTGCCGGGCCGATTGATGGCTCTACAATATTGCGGATATGATAGATCGGGTAGCTAACCCGGGTGTTCTCGGTAATGGAGCCGTCATCATAATTTACCTCATTGGTACCCGGGTAAAAAACCACATTTTCCAGGATAGCACCCGGCTTGATGGCATGAAAGATATCCGGCTCTTTTTCTTCTGACAGGTTAATGCACTTGGCATAGCAACCGCCTTCGAAGTTGAACACCGAGTCTGCCGACCAGCCGTGCTCATCATCACCGATTAGCTTGCGCTCCGGATCGGCCGACAGGGTGGTTTTGCCGGTACCCGACAGGCCGAAAAACAAAGCCGTATCATTGTCTTCACCCAGATTGGCCGAACAATGCATGGAAAGCACGTTTTTATCATGCGGCAGTATGAAGTTCAGGGCCGAGAAGATGCCTTTCTTAATTTCGCCCGTATAACCGGTACCCCCGATAATGATCATTTTCTTGCTGAAATTGAGGATGGCAAAATTCTTTTGCCGGGTGCCGTGGCGCTCGGGATCGGCTTCAAAGCCCGGGGCATTCAAAACCATCCATTCTGGAGTAAACTCAGCCAGTTCTTCTTCGGTAGGTCGCAAAAACATGTTATAAACAAATTCATTCGACCAGGGTAGTTCAGTAACAAAACGGATGTTGAGCCGGTAGCGCGGATCGGCACAGGCGTAGGCATCGCGGGCGTATATTTCTTTGTTCGACAGATAGGCGGTAAGGTCTTCAAGCAGCAAATCGAACTTAGCGGCTTCAAACGGCATGTTGATATCGCCCCACCAAACGGTGTCGCTGGTAATTTCATCTTTTACAATAAAACGGTCTTTGGGAGCGCGACCGGTAAACTTACCGGTGCTCACACAAATAGCCCCGTTGCTGGCGCGGGTGGCCATGCCTTTGGTAATGGCTGTTTCTTCCAGTTTTTCGGGTGGCAGGTTCCAGTGAATCGTGGCATTTTTTATCCCCAGTGCTTCTAAAGCCCTGTTTTTGGCAGAATTATCAGTTGCAGACATAAGAAAAGAAATACTTGGTTAACAGGCGGCAAAAATAAACATAACATCCTAATAACACAGCAATACCCGGCTACTAAAAAATGGTAATAAGGATGTATATATGCAGTGTATTTCGGGGCAGGTGAGGCAGCCATCCATACATATCATCCTGTCCGGCTGCCAATCTCTCATTTGTTTTGATATATTTGGGAACTTTTGTGTTTCATTAAATCCATAAGACTATGAGCGATACTACTGTAGAACATTCTCATCAGCGCAAGACGCACCCCAAAGGCCTGTACACGCTGTTCGCCACCGAAATGTGGGAACGTTTCAGCTACTATGGCATGCGGGCGCTGCTTACCCTGTACCTGACTGCCGAACTGGCACGTAGCGGATTTGGTTTGGAACGGGCGGCAGCGCTGGAAATCTATGCCATCTTTACCGGTTTGGTTTATCTGACACCAATTTTGGGTGGCTGGATGGCCGACCGCTTTCTGGGCAAGCGCAAAACGGTTTACATAGGCGGTTTCGTAATGGCAGCCGGTCAGTTTTTGCTGGCCGCCAGCGCTTTTATGGCGCATTCGCTTGATCCGGCTTCGCGGTTGTTTTTGTTCAACTTCGGCCTGGGGGTAATTATCATCGGCAACGGCTTCTTTAAACCCAACATCTCTACTATAGTAGGTGATTTTTATGATGACAACGACCCGCATAAAGATGCCGCTTTCAATATTTTCTATATGGGTATCAATCTGGGGGCCGTACTCGGGCCTTTTATTGCCGGGTCGTTGGGAGAAAATGTACACTGGGGCTGGGGCTATTTTGCAGCCGGTGTAGGGCTGCTGCTCAGCGTTATTTGGATGAAGGCCCGTGAGCGTACTCTCGAACAACACGGTTTGCCGCCCAATTCTCCGGCTGACAAATATGTGCTGGATGGCAAGGATTGGCGCGACATTGTATTGTACAGTGTAGGGTTGGTTGTGGGTACGCTGGTGGTTATTTACCTGTGGGGTATGCTGCCCGATAGTGTAACGGGTACAATCATTACCGGTGGCTTTATCGTGCTGGCTGCCGCCTTATTATATGTGATTTTTAAAGGCACGCACGGGGCTGATGAATGGAGTCGCATGGGCGTTATTCTGGTGCTGGCCTTTTTCAACGTAGTATTCTGGGCCGGCTTCGAGCAGGCCGGTGGCACCATGAACTTGTTTGCGGCTGAAAACACCAATCGTATGCTGGGTAGCTTTGAGATACCCGCCACCTGGTTTCAGAATATCAACCCGGCTGCTATTCTGATATTTGCACCCTTGTATTCGATCATGTGGCTCAGGCTCGACAAGATGCGTCTCAACCCGCGTACTCCGATTAAGTTTTCATTGGGCATGCTGCTGGGTGGCCTGGCTTTTTGGATTATGACCATGGCGGCCAACAAAGCGGCTGGTGGTGTGCTGGTGTCGCCTATGTGGCTGGTGGCGGTTTATACCATCCTTACGCTGGGCGAGCTCATGCTGTCACCCATCGGGCTGTCGATGATTACCAAGCTGGCGCCCACCCGGTTGGTGTCGGTAGTGATGGGCTTGTGGATGGCCAGTTTTGCAGCCGGTAATTATTTTGCCGGCATTATGGAGAATGTACTGCATAAATACGACCTGCCGCTTTATCCGTTTCTTACCTGGATAATGGTTGGTACCGGTGTAATTATCCTGCTGTTGTCGCCTATTCTGAACAAAGCGATGCGTGGTATTCACTAACCGGGTTTACCGGGTACAAAAAAAGCGGAAGTGTCTGAGACGCTTCCGCTTTTTTTGGTTTTATATGCAACCGGTATTACATCATGCCCGGCATGCCACCACCAGCACCCGGCATCGGGGCAGGCGGGTTTTCTTCCGGCTCATCGGCCACTACAGCTTCGGTAGTCAGCAGCAGCGAAGCGATAGAAGAAGCATTTTCAAGAGCCAGTCGCGTAACCTTGGTAGGGTCAATCACCCCGGCAGCGATCAGGTTCTCGAACTTATCGTCTTTGGCATTGTAACCAAAGTCATCCTTGCCTTCTTTCACTTTCTGAATTACTACCGAGCCTTCCTGACCGGCATTCTCTACAATGGTGCGCAGCGGGGCTTCAATAGCCTTGCGTACGATGTTTACACCTATTTCCTGATCTTCGTTGTCTACCTTCACTTTGTCAAGGGCAGGTATGGCACGGATCAAGGCTACACCACCACCGGCTACGATACCTTCTTCTACAGCAGCGCGGGTGGCGTGCAAGGCATCGTCAACCAGGTCTTTCTTCTCTTTCATTTCTACTTCGGTGGCCGCGCCAATGTACAGGATAGCCACACCGCCTGAGAGCTTGGCCAGGCGTTCCTGCAGCTTCTCACGGTCGTAGTCCGAAGTAGTGGTTTCAATCTGTGCTTTGATCTGGTTGATACGGGCTTCGATGTTTTCTTTATCACCGGCACCGTTTACGATGGTTGTGTTGTCTTTGTCAATATTTACCTTCTCGGCCTGACCCAGGTAATCGAGGGTAGCATTTTCCAGCTTGTAGCCGCGTTCTTCAGAGATAACGGTACCACCGGTGAGTACGGCTATGTCTTCGAGCATGGCTTTTCTGCGGTCGCCAAAGCCGGGGGCTTTAACGGCAGCCACTTTCAGCGTACCTCTTATCTTGTTTACTACCAGGGTAGCCAGCGCCTCACCGTCCACATCCTCGGCAATGATCAACAACGGTCTGCCTGCCTGTGAGGTGGCCTCCAGGATGGGCAGCAGGTCTTTCATGGTAGAAATCTTCTTGTCGTGGATCAGGATAAAAGGATTCTCCAGCTCGGCCTCCATTTTCTCGGTGTTGGTTACGAAGTAAGGCGACAGGTAACCACGGTCGAACTGCATACCTTCCACGATCTTTACTTCGGTTTCGGTACCGCGGGCTTCTTCTACGGTTATTACCCCGTCTTTGCCTACCTTGTCCATGGCATCGGCAATCATCTGCCCTACATCGGGGTTGTTGTTGGCCGAAATGGCACCTACCTGGGCAATCTCTTTAGAGTCGGTAATTTGTTTCGACTGGCTTTTCAGGTTTTCTACCACTGCCGTTACCGCTTTATCGATACCGCGCTTCAGGTCCATCGGATTGGCACCGGCAGCTACGTTTTTCAGGCCTATGTTGTAAATAGCCTGGGCCAGCACGGTAGCTGTGGTGGTACCGTCACCGGCATCATCGGCAGTTTTGGAAGCCACTTCTTTTACCAGTTGGGCACCCATGTTCTCGATGGGCTCTTTCAGCTCTATTTCCTTGGCTACCGACACACCGTCTTTGGTGATAGCCGGAGCTCCGAATTTCTTGTCAAGGATTACGTTTTTGCCCTTGGGGCCCAGGGTTACCTTTACAGCATCGGCCAGGGTGTCTACCCCTTTCTTAAGGCCTTCTTTTGCTTCTCTTTCAAATATGATGTTCTTAGCCATTTCTATTTCGTTTTTTCAGGTTAGTAAGATTTTAAACAATTGCAAAAATGTCAGACTCTCGCATGATCAGATATTCCGTACCATCAATGGTAATTTCGGTACCGGCATACTTGCCGTACAATACCTTGTCACCTTCCTTTACGGTCATAGGCTCGTCTTTTTTGCCATTACCTACGGCTACTACAGTGCCGCGTTGTGGTTTTTCTTTGGCAGTATCAGGAATGATAATCCCGGATGCAGTGGTTTCTTCGGCAGGTTCGGGTTGAACCAGCACCCGGTCTGCAAGAGGTTTGATGTTTACTTTAGACATTGTGTATTCCAGTTTAAGTTAAACCATAATTTTGACTACCGCTCTATTAGCATTTAGCGTGCCAATTTTTATTTATGGCAGAAACTGACATTTTGCATTGGCAGGCCGCTAAATGGCACTGACAAAATTGCAGTTTGCCTCGTATCAGGTATAAAAAAAAGACTGCTACGTTCTGGTAGCAGTCTTTTTGAAAAAGTTCTTAATATGATTTATTCGTTGTCTTGTTGCTCGTTGGTATTATCGGTGTTTTCATTGGGTTCAAAACCGGGTAGTGGTTTTTCAACAGGTGTAGCCCGGTCGAGGTTGGGGCTGTCCATTTGTTCATCACTACTGCGACTGGCCATTACGTTTACCAGCATGCTCAGGGCCAGTATGCTCATGGCAAAACCCCAGGTGAGTTTTTCGAGCAGGTCGGTCGTCTTTTTAACTCCTATTATATTACTGGCACCCGCTCCGCCAAACTGACTGGACAACCCACCGCCTTTCGGATTTTGCGCCAGCACTACCAGGATGAGCAAAACCGAGATGATCAAGATTAAAATTACTACAAATATCATTTTGTCTGTTTATTCTCCAACTCTTCTATCTTCGCTGCAAAGGAAGCCTTTTTTTGCGGAAACTTCCAAATTAATTTTTTATAAATCTCTATGGCTTTGGCGGTTTTGCCCTGGCGGGCATAGATTACCGCCAGATTTTCCGATACCAGGTCATCGCGCAGTTGGCTGCTCGATTGCGCCAGGTCCCTTTGGTCTTTGGGCAGGTCTTTGCGGGGGGTGATTGTCGGTTGTTCGGCTATAAACTTATCTATCAGTTCCTCTTTTTTTTTAGCGCTCTTTTTGTTACCTGCTTGCCTGGTGGCCGTAGTCTTTTTTGCCTGAGTCGCTTTCTTTTCTGTGGCAGCCTGTTGCTTGTGGTTTGTATCCGGGCTCTTTTGTGGGGTGGCCGGTTCCGGTTCGGGAATAGCGGGTACGCCTTCCATATTCCAAAATGCCGCCTTGGCCTTTTGCAGTTCTTCCAGGTTTTGCAACACTTCCTGCCGCAACCTGTCTATGTCTTTTTTGCTGCTCTTGCTTTTTGCCGCTTGGGTAGGGGCGGGTTGTGGCGCTTTGGCCGGGGGAGCTTTACTTTTTTTCGAGGTGGTTGGCAAATCATCCGGCACTTTGCCTTGCTCAATCAGGGTACGCAATATGCCGCGATCGGTGCTGTAAAAGGCTGCCTGAGTAAGATAATATTGGTATTTTTTGTCACGGGCTTCATAATGCCCTTTCAGGTTCAGCAGCCGCAATGGTTGACTATAGGGGTACCGCGCCAGCAAGTCATCCAACTCACCTACCCGGTTTATCAGGTGGTCATAATCATTTACCAGGTGGTTAAATTGCTCCTTGGTCACGGTTGATAATTTTTCGGAAGGGTAAATCTATGTAAAATTTTACCAATTTGCCACAGTTGCATTAAAGATATCGAGAATGATCTGCTGAAAGATGACATCCAGCAGCTCGTTTTCAACGGCTGTCAGGCCCAGGTCACTGTCAAAATCGGCAAAATGAGAGAAGTTGCGGGTGAAATTGTTGTCTTCATTTTCGAGATCTACATATTCTACTTTTACCGTAATGGTCAGCCTTGTCAGGTTGGCTACATCGCGCGATAAATCCGATTGTGCGGCCGAAGGCGCCACTGGCGACAAGCGGTAGCTTACCACAGCCCCTTCGAGTTGCAGTTCGCCATCTTCATCAACTTGCACCAGGGTGGTGTTTTGCTGGAAATAATCGCGCAGTTTGTCGGTAAATATCACGCCCAGGTTGTTGGGGCCATTGGCAGCATCGTTGAAGAAGGTTTTGATACTGATTGTTTCGGCAGTTACAGCCGTACCGGTAAAACTATATACCCCACACGAGGTGCTCCACAGCATAAACAGCAAAGCGAAAGCGCTACGTTTAACCATCAATGTTGTATTGTTTTATTTTACGATAAAGGGTTCGCTCCGATATCCCCAAATCTTGTGCCGCATATTTGCGTTTATTGTTATTTTTTCTCAAAGCCTTGATTATCAGCTCTTTTTCTTTTTCTTCAATAGATAATGATTCCTCTTCTTCTACTTCATGGCTGATATCTTCCACCTTGTCGTCAAGCGGATAGGCCTTGGCCGGTTGGGGTTTTACTTCCAGCACTACCGGTTCGGCCGGTTGAGGGGTTTGAGGGGTGTGCACCGGAGCCTGTGCGGTGTGCAGCAGGTGGCTGTAGTCTTCGAGTTTGGGTTTTTCCAGACCAGCATAAGTTTCATGGGTCATAATTTCGTGGACGAGCTTTTTAAGTTCATTAACATCTTTCTTCAACTCAAATAGCACGTTGTATAATATCTCACGCTCGCTCAGTCCGGCCTGCTCTTTTTCGCTGTGCAATACCGGGAAACGGGCATTGATGGGTGGCAGGTATTTGCGCAGGGTTTCGGCATCGATGGTGCGGTTCATTTCCAGCACCGATATCTGCTCGACAATATTCTTAAGCTGACGGATATTGCCGGGAAACGGATACTGCAGCAGTACTTCTTTGGCCTCTTCGGTGAGTTCTACCGGTTTGGTTTTGTATTTGTCGCTGAAGTCGGCAGCAAATTTGCGAAACAACAGCTCGATGTCCTTGCCACGTTCGCGCAGAGGGGGCACATAGATGGGTACCGTGTTGAGTCGGTAATAAAGGTCTTTACGGAATTTGCCTTTGGCCACATCCTCTTCCAGCGAAGCATTGGTGGCGGCCACCACCCGCACATCGGTTTTTTGTACTTTGGAAGACCCCACTTTGATGAATTCACCCTGCTCCAGGACACGCAGCAGGCGCGCCTGGGTGTTGAGTGGCAGCTCGGCTATTTCATCCAGAAAAAGGGTGCCTTTGTTGGTTACTTCAAAATAGCCCTTGCGTGTTTCGTGCGCTCCGGTAAAGGCGCCTTTTTCGTGTCCGAACAGCTCGGAATCGATGGTGCCTTCGGGAATGGCTCCGCAGTTTACTGCAAAAAAGGGCCCGTGTTTGCGGTGGCTCAGATTGTGAATAATTTTGGAGAAAGACTCCTTGCCCGAGCCCGATTCACCGGTAATCAGTACGGTCATATCGGTAGGTGCTACCTGTACGGCCACGCGGATGGCATGGTTCAGGGCCGGGGAATTGCCGATAATACCAAAGCGCTGTTTAACGCTTAAAAGATCTGCGTCATTCATATTTGTTCAATTACTTCGCCTGTCAGGGTGGCGGCTGTACAATCCTTGATTTTTACCTGCACATACTCACCAGGCTTATGGTTGCCGGCCGGAAAAACCACAACTTTGTTGGCGCTGTTGCGTCCTTGCAGGTATGCATCTGAGCGCTTCGAAGGCCCTTCGATCAGCACCTCATAAGTCTTGCCGATACACTGTTGGTTGCGCAGCAGCGAGTGTTCCTGTTGTTTGGCTATGATTTCGTTGAGTCTGCGTTTTTTCACTTCTACGGGTATGTCATCGCGGTACTGGCGGGCTGCCAGGGTGCCGGGCCTTTCGGAGTACATAAACATATAGGAAAAATCGTACTGCACGTAATCCATCAGGCTTAGGGTATCGCGATGCTCCTCTTCGGTTTCGCTGCAAAAGCCGGCTATCATATCCGAAGAAATACCACATTCTTCGCCCAGAATTTCCCGGATGCGGTCGATGCGCTGCATATACCAGGCGCGGTCGTAGGTGCGGTTCATCATTTGCAGGATACGGCTGTTGCCGCTCTGGGCCGGCAGGTGAATGTACTTGCAGATGTTGTCGTACCGCTGCATAACGTGCAGCACCTCATCGGTCATATCCTTGGGGTGGGAGGTGGAGAAGCGTACCCGCAACTGTGGGCTTACCTGCGCTACCATTTCCAATAGTTGGGCAAAATTTACTGTTTTGGCATCCGGTACTTTTTCAATATCCTTTTTGGCTTTGAGGGCCGGGTCGGGCGACCACTTATAGGAGTCGACATTCTGGCCCAGCAGGGTTACCTCACGGTAGCCTTTGTCGAACAACTCACGGGCTTCTGCTACAATGGAGTGCGGATCGCGACTGCGCTCACGACCGCGGGTGAATGGCACCACGCAAAACGAACACATGTTGTCGCAACCGCGCATAATGGAAATAAAGGCGGTAACTCCGTTGGAATGCAAGCGCACCGGGTTGATATCGGCATAGGTTTCTTCTTTGGAGAGAATGGTGTTGACGGCCTTGTGCCCTTCATCGGCTTCCTGTATCAGGCCGGGCAGGTCGCGGTAGGCATCGGGGCCGGCCACCAGGTCCACTATTTTTTCTTCTTCCAGCAGTTTTTCTTTCAGGCGCTCGGCCATACAACCCAACACACCTACCAACGCACCCGGGTTTCGTTTTTTTACGCCATTGAAGTGCTGCAGGCGGTTACGCACGGTCTGCTCGGCTTTTTCACGTATCGAACAGGTGTTGATCAGTATCAGGTCGGCTGCTTGATAATCATCAGTTACGGCAAAGCCTTCCTTTTGCAAAATAGAGGTAACAATCTCGCTGTCGGAGAAATTCATCTGGCAGCCGTAGCTCTCGATATATACCAGTCGCCTGGGGGCCAGCGGGTTGACCTTGGCGACCGCTTGAGGTTTATCGGTAGCCTTTTGGCTTAAAATGTCGATATCTCTGATAATTTCTTGCACTTCTTGTTAATTTTGAGATGCAAAGATAATTTATTCTGACAGAAACAATGACATATTGTCAGGATATATTCTGAAGCATTTTACAAAACAAAAGAATACTTATATGGCGCTGATACTTCCCGTACAAGGTGTAAAACCGCAGTTTGGCAACAACTGTTTTTTGGCAGAAAATGCTACCGTGGTGGGCCGGGTGGTAATGGGCGATAACTGCAGCGTATGGTTTAATGCCGTAGTGCGGGGTGATGTGAATACTATCGAAATAGGCGACAATACCAATATTCAGGATGGGGCTATCATTCATTGTACTTATCAGACGGCCGCTACTGTGATCGGCAGTAATGTAAGTATTGGCCATAATGCCATTGTGCATGGCTGTACCGTACACGATAAGGTGCTGATAGGTATGGGCGCCATTGTAATGGACCATGCTGTGGTGGAAAGCGGTAGCATTATAGCGGCCGGAGCGGTGGTGTTGGAAAATACACGGGTGGAAGCCAACAGTATTTATGCCGGTGTGCCTGCCCGTAGGGTAAAGAAAGTAGATGGCAAACGCGATGAGGTGTTTATGCGCACGGCCCGCAATTATATTATGTATGCCGAGTGGTTTAAGTAGGCGATTGTTGGCTATTTAGCTGATAAACCGTTTTCTTTGTTAAAAGTTAAAATTTTTAACCAAACCAAAACAACCGTGAAGAACAACCTTTCCCTTATCCTTAACATTATCTTGTTTGTGGCAGTAGCAGTCTTGTATTATGAAGAGTTTGTTGAAGATCTTTTTGAAGAAGATGATGATAATGAACAGGTAGAAGAGGCTGATGCCGGCCATGCCGGGCAGGCAGCCATTGCCTATGTAAATACCGACTCTCTATTAGCCAACTACAAATATTTTGAAAAGGTAAGCAATGAGCTGGAGAAAAAGCGTAGCAAATTGCAGCGCGAATATACCCGCAGAGCCGAGGCCCTGCAGAAGCAATTTGAAGACTACCAGCGCACCATGGGTAATATGACGATTGGTCAGGCGCGTGCGGTGGAGGAAGACCTAACCCGCAAGCGCGAGAACCTGCTGAAATACCAGGAGTCCGTTACCCAGGATCTGATGAGGCGCGAAGCTGAAATCACCCAGGAGCTCTACCAAAAGGTAGCTGATTTTCTGCAAGAATATGGTAAGCAACAAGGATTGCAAATTGTTTTGTCTTATTCTCCCGGCAGTGGGGTGCTCTTTGCCGATGAGGCGCTGGATATTACCGATGCGGTGATAGCCGGTCTGAACGAAGATTTTGAGCAGGCCGAGAACCCCTCAACCAAGGCAGATTCTACGGCTGCAGATGCGCAATAAGCAAGAGTTTAAACTACAAAAAGGACACAATAAGTTGCTATTGTGACCAGTCATGCTTTTATTTATGCCTTAATTAAGCACAATTAACATGCTTAAAGCCATTTATCTGGCCCTCAATTTGCGGGAAGACGAGCAGGACAGGGGCCTGTTGTTGCTCGGGTATGGCTTTTTTATGGGCGTGTTGCTGGCTACCTTTCAGCTTACTTCCGAGACCCAACTGGTTACCATAGCCGGTACCACTGGTGATAGCGCTATTGTGGTTAGCTATGGCCTTTTTACTGCTGCCGTATTGGGAGTAATCAGTGCCTTGTTGTTTACGTTCTTTCAAAGCCGTATTTCCTTTGGCATGCTGGCCACGGCCAATTTGTTGGTCATTTTTGGGGTAGTCACCGGTTTTTACTTATTGCACAACTTTCTTTCTGACGAATACCTGCCTTATCTGGCCTTTATCCAGTTTGCCTTTATGGGGCCTATTACGGTGGTATCGTTGTTGGCCTTTTGGGGTATATTCGGGCGATTGTTCGACCTGCGTCAGTCAAAGCGCATTATCGGAGGTATCGATACCGGCCAATTGGTGGCGGCCATAGTCACCTTTTTTATTGTGGGTACGGGTATTGTAATGGCAGAGACCT
Source organism: Cyclobacteriaceae bacterium (assembly GCA_015488485.1). Classification (GTDB taxonomy): domain Bacteria; phylum Bacteroidota; class Bacteroidia; order Cytophagales; family Cyclobacteriaceae; genus S012-113. The sequence continues at coordinate 20,906 of WFNR01000023.1, forward strand.
ATAATCTGCTGTTAGTGAGTTCGTTAAGTGTGCTGGGGTCGATGTATTTTCTGGTAGTAATCCGCAACCGGTACAAACTGGGTGATGTGCAGGCCGGCTATGAGCAGTCACGCAATGTTAAGGTAAAAGAAATGCTGCAGAGCCGCTATGTGGTGCTGCTGGCCGTTTTTATATCATTATCGGTTTTTGCCTATCTGCTGGTAGAAAACAGTTACCTGGCTTCATTGTCATTGCAATACCCGGCAGACGAGGAGCGTAGCTTGCGTCAGTTCCTGGGGTGGTTCAACGGCTCCATCCTGATGTTGAGTTTTATCTTCCAGACCTTTTTCAACGACCGCATTATTGCCGAGTACGGATTGAAAGTGTCACTGATGATCTTGCCTTTGATACTGAGTGTCTTTTCCGTGGTGATCATCGTACTGGCCTTAGTCTATGATATCGGTGGCGGGCAAACCGATGTCAATGTGCTCTATCTGTTTTTTATCTTCGTAGCCTTGAGTAAGCTGTTTATAACCTTTTTACGCGATGCCCTTGAGAACCCTACCTTCAAATTATATTTTATGACCCTGGATACCAAAATACGTTTTGATATCCAGGCGAAGATAGAGGGTGTGGTTGTTGAGTTGGCCAAGGTAGTAGGAGGCGCCATTATCATTGGACTGGGGTTGTTGCCGTTCTTTGAAATCGACCATTATTACTATATCCTGGTTTTTGTAATTGCCGGTTGGATATATGCGGCCTCCAGGCTGTATGCCGAATACCGTCAGCGCATTAAAAGCAAGCTGGAAAACAAAGAAATTGTAGAAGATGAGCTGGATATTGTTCAAAATGCTATCATAAAGAATATTGAGAATAACCTCAGTAACGAAAGGCCCTCAACCGTGCTATTTTGCTACAAGCTGTTAGAAAAAATCAACCCGGTCTATTCAGCTCCGTCTATTAATGTTTTGATGCACCATAAAAATGAGCAGGTGCGGGAGTTTGCCCAGTATGCCATGAATGCCATGCGCGGGGTGTCGGTTTCGGATATGTACATAATCTATGCCGAAAATGAAGAGGCCCGTCAAGGCAGAATCATGCTTAGCAAGCATGAAGTTCAGGAACTTTTTGAGCATGGCGAAATTTCCAAAAGGCGGGTGGCTGCCCTTTGTCGCTCGGAAACAGCCCGTGATCGTCAGTATGGAGCCGAATTGATTGGTCATCACACCGAAGAAGAAACCCTGTTTTATTTGTCTGATCTGCTGCGCGACATAGATGATAACGTTCGCAAGGCAGCCATCTACACGGCTCAAAAGCGCCATAATTATGAGGTAATCAGTGCATTGATTGTCAATTTGAAATCACCCAGGTTCTCCAACCTGGCCAAGAGCGCTTTGTTTGTGATAGGGCAGGAGGCACTGCCGGTACTTGATAATGCCTTTTACAAGAGTGGCCAGGATTCGGTGGTGATGCAGCGAATTGTGCAGATTATGGGCCGCATTGGCGGGCCTACCGCCATTGATATGCTTTGGAACAAAATCGATTTTCCGGACAAAGTGATTCATTCGCAGGTATTGGAATCCCTTAGTGAATCGGGCTTCCGGGCCGGCATATCACAAATCAGCCGCATTAAGTTTGCCATTGAAAACAATATTCAGGATATCGCCTGGAACCTGGCGGCTTATCTGGAATTGCCCGATAGCAAAAAAATGCAACAATTGCGACAAGCATTGAAGGAAGAAAACGACCATGACATCAGGCATATTTACACCTTGCTGTCCATGCTCTATGATCCGGAGTCTATCCATCTGATCAAACAAAACCTGGAAAGCGGTACCAGCGAAGGTATTACCTATGCAATTGAAATGTTGGATGTACTTTTGACTGATGACCTCAAGCAACGTATCATACCTGTGCTTGACGATATTCCTGCTCACGAGAAAGTTCGCAGGCTCCAGGCTTTCTTCCCGCGTAGTAAATATACTACCGAAATGACCCTAAAGTTTTTGATAAACAGAGATTTTACACAAAGTAATAGGTGGACTAAGGCCTGCGCACTTTATCAGATAGGACGGTTGAAAGTTAGTGAGTTTCAGCTCGATTTAATTGCCAATTTATTCAACAGTGACCGTCTGATTCGTGAAATGGCTGCCTGGAGTATGTACCAGATATCTCCTGATTTATATAAAGAGCATCGCTTGCGGTTGGCCAAAGAGGTGGCCGAAGAACTTGATAACGAAATTTTGCACAACCAAAAACCCTTTGGCGAAGGGGCACTGCTCTATGAAAAAATCACCTTCCTCAAATCGATGAAGGCCTTCGATACGGTAACCGGGCTATTGCTTTCTTATCTGGCCGATGATTTGGAGGTACGGCATTTGCCGGAAGGCGAGAGCCTCTCCCTGCATGGTGAGATGATAAACTATTTTGTAATAGTACGTACCGGCCGTACCAACCTGTACCAGCAGGGTGAGCTAACGCGTGAACTGACCAGCGGCAAATTTGTGGGAGAGCTGCTGGGAGTGCATAGTGGGGAGCTTAACAACATACTGGTGGCGCTTGAGGATACCGAGCTTTTTCTCCTGAATAAAGACCGTTATTATGAGATATTGGCTGATAACTTACTGTTTGCACAATCGGTAATAAAACATATGACAGCTTGATTTTTTTGGCCGAAAACTTGCATTTTACCAACAATAATGCAATTTTTACTTAATTTCGTGCGCGATATGTCTGGTAATAGCCAGAAATGAAACACCCAAAACCGCAAAACTGACTACTAGTAAGGCTTCTATATTGTGCTCAAATACGATTTAAATAGCAGGGAAAGAGAGCTGGAATTACTCGATTCGGAGTATCATGGTGAACCTTCCAAAGCTAATCCGTTTCCGGGGCTGCGGCCGTTTGGTGTGGATGAATGCCATTTGTTCTTTGGCAGGGAGAACCAGGTAGATGAAATCCTGCTCAAGCTTTCTGAGAACCGCTTTGTTTCCCTGTTGGGTTATTCAGGTAGTGGTAAGTCATCATTGATGTACTGCGGAATCATCCCGATTCTGTACGGTGGTTTCATGACCGAAACCGGGGCCAATTGGAACATCGTTATCAGCCGCCCGGGTTATGCCCCCCTGGACAATCTGGCAGAGTCGTTGATCCAGCATGATCCACAATATACCGAAGCAAGCGAAGAAGACAGGTTGATTAAGCGCACGGTGGCTTCGGCTATTTTACGCAATGGGTCGGCAGGTCTGATTGATATTGCCAAACAGTATAAGACCTTAACAGGAGATAATCTTTTTATTCTGGTCGATCAGTTTGAAGAGCTCTTCCGTTTCCGTGATACCGGTGTGGAAGCTGCTGATGAGGTGGCGGCTTATATAAGATTATTGCTGGAGGCAATCAAAAATGAAGATGTACCGATTTACATTGCTATTACCATGCGTTCCGACTTTATCGGTGAATGTGCCCATTATCCGGGGCTAACGGAACTCATCAACAAGAGCAATTATGTAATACCTCAGATGACCCGCGAGCAAATGCGTATGGCCATTGAAGGGCCGGTAGCAGTAGGGGGCGGGCACATCTCCGAGCGTTTGGTGAAGCGCATACTTAAAGACATCGGAAAGGACCAGGACCAATTGCCCATTATGCAACATGCCCTGATGCGTACCTGGGACTATTGGCTGGCCAACCGCGAAAAGGGCGAGCCTATTGATTTCCGGCATTACAATGCCGTGGGCCGGCTCGATGAGGCCTTGTCACAACATGCTGATGAGGCTTATAATCAGTTATCCAAAAAGCACAAGAAAGTAGCGGAGGTGCTCTTTAAAGCGCTTACGGAAAAAGGTAACGATGCCTTTGGCACCCGCAGACCTTCTACCATCCGCGAAGTGGCCCTGATAGCACAGGTAGAAGAGGCCGTGGTTATAGAAGTGGTCGAGCACTTCCGTCAGCCGGGCTTGTCGTTGATTATGCCACCGGCCAATGTAGAACTTTACTCCGATTCGGTTATTGAGATATCGCATGAGAGTCTGATGCGTATCTGGACACGCCTGAAGGCCTGGGTGGAGGATGAGGATGAATCGGCTCATATCTACAAAAGACTGGCTGAGGCTGCCGACCTGTATCAGAAAGGCCGTACCAGCCTGTGGACCCCGCCCGATCTGCAGTTGGCCTTGAACTGGCGCAACGAGAAAAAGCCTACCCGGTATTGGGCAAGCCGTTATGACGAAGCCTTTGAACGGACGATGGCCTTTCTGGAACAAAGTGAGC
>WFNR01000024.1 GCA_015488485.1 Cyclobacteriaceae bacterium
AGCTATGACAAAAAGGACGCCAAGTGGGAATGCGGGTTTAGCCTGCGTGCCGGAGACAGGCTGAAAGCTTGTTTTGCCGCTGGGTGGAAAATCAAAGACAATGGTATTGATCCCCGGACTTGTTCCTGCCTGACGACTAGGCAGGCACGATGGCCGGGGATTTTGAGAACCTGGCTTCGGGTGCCTCAGCCATATGCCTTCGAGAACCTGCCTTCGAGAACCTGCCTTCGAGAACCTGCCTTCGAGAACCTCAGGCAGGCCAGGCAGGTCAGGCAATTCAGCCAACTCAGCCAAATTAACCAGATCAATTTAAATAAAGCTTCAACCCACCCCTACCCCTCATACCAAATGCGGTAGATGGCATCGGCATAGTCGTCAGACACCAGGATGGAACCATCGGGCATATTGATTACATCCACCGGCCGGCCCCAGGCCTTCTGGGTGTCGTCATTCAGCCAGCCATCGGCAAATACCTCATGGGTGGCGCGGCCATCGGGCTCATAGTGCACCGCCACTATCCGGTAGCCGATCTTACGACTGCGGTTCCAGGAGCCATGCTGAGCCACAAAAATCGTTTTCCGGTACGAAGTGGGGAACATCTCACCCCGGTAAAAAACCATACCCAGGGGCGCCACATGGGCGGCAAAGCGTACCACGGGCGGCACGTAGTCGGCACAGTCATGGCCGCGCCCGAACTCCGGATCGGGGATATCGCCCCCATGGCAAAACGGATAACCGTAATGCTGCCCTTCGCGGGCTACTATATTCAACTCACAGGGCGGTACGTCATCGCCCATCATGTCGCGGCCGTTGTCGGTAAACCACAGCCGGCCGCTTAGCGGGTCCCAGTCGAAGCCCACCGTATTGCGCACACCGTGGGCTATAAGCTCGGGCTGACCGGGGTGCTGCACATCCAGCCGGGTGATGGAAGCATACAGCGGGTTGTCCTCCCGCAGGCAGATATTACAGGGCGCACCCACCGGTACATACAGCATACCATCGGGGCCAAAGGCAATGTACTTCCAGCCATGATGACGATCAGTGGGGTAACCGTCAAATACCACCTCCCGGGCCGGTGGGTCGGCCAGATGCTCCTCAATATCGGCATAGCGGTAAATGGTGCTGATAGCCGCTACATACAAGTCACCATCCTTTAAGGCTACTCCATTGGGCATCGACAAGCCCTCATCAATTACATAAATTTTATCGGCCCGGTAGTCGCCATCGGTATCCTGCACGGCATATACCTTATCTTCGGAGCGGTTGCCAACAAACAGGGTACCGCGCTCACTCAACACCATCGAGCGGGCATTGGGCACCCGGGCATAAAGGGCAATTTTAAAACCATCAGGCAGGTTAATATCTTGCAGCCGTATCTCTTGTACGACTTCAGCCTCTTTGTTTTGTTCCCGGGCCGGTGAGGTGCAGGCCAGCAAACCGGCCACCAGCACCACCAGGCTGCTTAATTTGCGAATCACATACATCATTTTACCAAAGCTTGAAGGATAAAGATATATTTTTGCAGCCATGTTGTCAATCAATAACCTGAGCTATTTTATAAGCGGCACACCACTCTACGAGGGTGCCTCCTTGCATGTGCGCCCCAAAGACAAGATAGGCCTGATAGGCCTGAACGGCAAAGGCAAGACCACCTTACTGCGTATCATTCATGGTGATATTCAGCCCGACAGCGGCACGATAGAAAAGGCCAATGACTGCACCATCGGCTTCCTCAATCAGGACTTGCTCTCCTACCAGTCGGACGACAGCATTCTGACCGTAGCCATGGAGGCTTTCCGGGAAGCAGTGGATATACAAAGGCAAATAGAGGCCACCCTGTCCCAAATGGAGACTGACTATTCCGACAAGCTGCTAAACAGGCTCACCCGCCTGCAGGAAGAGTTTGAGCGCCTGGACGGCTACAGCATGCAAGCCCGGGCCGAGGAGATACTGGAGGGCATCGGTTTCCGCACCGACCAGTTGCAGCGGCCGCTGCGCGAGTTCTCCGGTGGCTGGCGCATGCGGGTGATGCTGGCACGCCTGCTGCTGGAGAAACCCGCCCTCCTGTTGCTGGACGAGCCTACCAACCACCTTGACCTGCCCTCGATACGCTGGGTGGAAAACTACCTGAAAAACTACGAAGGGGCGGTAATCGTGGTATCGCACGACCGTACTTTTCTGAACAATACGGTAACACGCATAGTGGAGGTGGCCAACAAAACCCTTACCCTGTATGAGGGCAACTACGATTTTTATGTAAAAGAAAAAGAGCTGCGCACCGAAATACAGAAAAACGCCTACGAAAACCAACAACAGCACATCCGCCAGACCGAGCGCTTTATCGAGCGCTTTAAAGCCAAGGCTACCAAAGCACGCCAGGTGCAGTCGCGTATCAAGGCGCTGAACAGGATGGAGCGCATAGAAGAGGTAGCTGACGACACGGCAGTGGTCAATTTCCGCTTCAGGTTCAACAAGCAATCGGGCCGGCATGTCGTTACCCTGAAGAACGTCAGCAAGGCTTTTGGTGAACTAAAAATACTGGAAAATACCGATGCCCAGATTATGCACGGAGATAAAATAGCCTTGATAGGTGCCAACGGCCTGGGCAAATCGACCCTGCTGCGGATCATAGCAGGCCAGGAAACGGTACAGGGCACAGTAGAAACCGGCTATAATGTGATTACCGCTTTTTATGCCCAACATCAACTGGAGGCCCTTACCTTGAACAACGAAATACTGGATGAGTTGCGCCAGTCGGGCAGCGGCAAAACCGACCAGGAACTACGCAACATCCTGGGGTGTTTTCTCTTTACCGGTGATGACGTGTTCAAAAAAATCAAGGTGCTTTCCGGAGGTGAAAAATCACGGGTGGCACTGGCCAAAACGCTGATCTCCGAAGCCAACTTTCTGATGCTGGACGAGCCCACCAACCACTTGGATATGATATCGGAAAATATTCTGATTCAGGCCTTGCAGCAGTACGAAGGCACATTTGTGGTGGTATCGCACAACCGCCATTTTATCAACCAGGTGGCTAATAAAATCTGGTATATAGAAGACCGCAAGATTAAGGAATACCCCGGCACTTTTGAAGAGTATGAATATTGGCTCGGCAAGCAGGAAAAAGCCGGTCTGGAAACCGCCAAAACCAACCAGCCGCCAAAGACCCGCCCTGCCAAAAAACCAATCAACAACGACAAAACCAGGGAGGCCAAAGCCTTGCACCAGCAACTCAACCGGTTGGAAGAAAGTATCCAACAATTGGAAGAGCAGAAAGCAACGGTTGAAGAGCAGTTGAGCGAGCCGGCTAACTACGGCAATCCCGACCGGCTGGCAGAGCTCAGCAGCCGCTTCGACCAACTGGAAAAAGAATTAGCCAATCTGCAGGCGGACTGGGATGATCTGGCCGGACAAATAGATGCTATGGAAAGTGGCCGGTAAGATTATTTGCCACGCATTTTTTCGAGCATATCCCACATATCTCCCGGTACCATATCCATAAAATTAAACTCTCCTGCTCCTTTCAGCCACTCCCCTCCGTCTATCACCACCACTTCGCCATTGATAAAGGCAGCATAGTCCGACATCAGGTAGGCTGCCAAATTGGCCAGTTCCTGGTGCTCGCCCACGCGCCCTACCGGTATGCGTTGGGCGGGGTCGAGCTTTTTGGCCAGGTCGCCCGGCAACAGGCGGCTCCAGGCGCCTTTGGTGGGAAAAGGCCCCGGAGCTATGGCGTTGGTACGGATTTTATATTTCGCCCACTCTACCGCCAGCGATCGGGTAAGGGCCAGCACCCCTGCCTTGGCGCAGGCCGAAGGCACCACATAGCCCGAGCCGGTAAAAGCATAGGTGGTTACGATATTCAGAAATACCCCCGGCTGCCGGTTGGCGATCCAGCGCTTGCCCATGGCCAGGCTTACATTGGCGGTGCCTTTGAGCACAATATCGATCACCGCATCAAAAGCACGGGGCGACAGGCGCTCGGTGGGACTCACGAAGTTGCCGGCCGCATTGTTGAGCACATGGGTTACCTGGCCGAACTCCGCTTCGGCTGCGTCCAGCACCTTTTCCACCGCCTCGTAGTCGCGCACATCACAGGCTACCGGCAGCACCTGTCCACCGGTAGCTTCACTCATTTCTTTGGCAGCTTGCTGCAGCACTTCCAGCTTGCGGCTGGTGATAACCAGATTGGCGCCCAGCTCCAGAAAATAGGTGCCCATAGCACGGCCCAGACCGGTGCCGCCACCGGTTACAATTATCGTTTTGCCCGCCAGGGCGTTTTCTTTAAGCATTCCCTGTGTGTTCATGATTGTTGGGTTAATTTTTTCTTTTCTTTCAGCTTCTTCCTGCATCTGTACATTACCGCGCAATAATTACGTAATTATTTTAATATAATTGTGCTCCTGCTCCTTCGGAAACCGATGATACAACATTTTTTAATCCATTGGTTTTCGTTGGCACTCATTTCATTTTTATTCCTTTTTGAGTCCTTAATGAGCCCTATGAGCCCTTTTTGAGCCCTTTCAATTCATAGTAGGTTCCTATTCCCGATTTTCCTTTCTTTTCTATTAGTTTGTATTTATCAAATAGCTCCATCAAATCTCTTGTAGCGGTTGCCTTTGATACTGAATTAAGTTTCTGATATTTACTGTTCGTAATTTTTATATTTTCTCTCAAAAACTCTATCGCTTTAATTTGCCGGCTGTTTAGCCCCAACCTAACTAATTTCTCTTTGTCCAGGAAGTTTTTAAATAGTGTAACCTGAATGCCTCCAAATGCGGTTTCAATAATTGGTTCTGGTAGTCCTGCACTTACACATTCATTGATTATCTTCAGGGTTCCCCTCCCCCAAGCTTCAATTAACCCCCCTTTAAAAAAAACACTGGCTAAAATTGGATTATGGGGGCGCGATGTATGTGGTCCCTTTAAATCTTCAATGGTCAGACTCTCTGGCAAAGTACCTTCATTCCAAACGACTACCTTATCGTCATAAACGCTGATTTGAATAGGTGCTCCCATGTAATCCCGATGAACTATTGCGTTTATTATTGCTTCCCGGACAGCCGCATAGGGATATTCCCATTTTTCAATGCGATGTAAACCATCGTATGAAATTTTCGATATCAAAAATTTTTTATCGAGTATCTCAAGTGTTTTATCAGCTAACCCAAAAATATTTCCCTCTACTATTTCCTGAAACAGTAAGTCGTCTGAAGACTTACCAAATCGTCCAATTTTAACATATGCATTGATATAAAATCTTACAGGGTTTTTCCCGAAAAGAAGTACGGCTGCCCGCTTTAATTTGTTATTTTCCAATAATAACAGGTTGTCGAGAATTACCTTAACATTGTCTTCCTCCCTGATGTAAGGCATTCTTTTGCTTTTGTAAGCACTATCCTTAAAAGTTTCAATCGTTTGTAAATCAATATCCTCTTCATTAGCTTTTGGTTCAGGAATGTCATCCCAGGTTTTTCCTGCCTTTTTGAGTAAAAAGTTGTTTAAGGTGTTTCCCTTTAATTCTTGTTTGGTACTACCGCTACGATAGTAATACTTTCCCTGGTATGAAATAGGCACTTCATAGGGTTTTACAGCTATTTCAATGTATGATTTACTGTCTTCTTCATGCAAAAAGACATCACACAAAATTCCAAGATGATTTTGTATTTTGTTGGGTATATCTTTAAGAAGTTTTTTCGAATCTTGTATTCCAACAATTTTTCCGTTATCGTTTTTTCCTATAAAAATTTTTCCTCCTGCTGCATTGGCAAAGCCACAAACCCATTTCAGGTACTCATCTTTCCATATTTCTTTCCACTCAATGTTTTGACTCTCTTGCATTTCTTTATTTTCCTACCCTTAAAAATACAAACTATAAAGTTTTATAAAATTCAAAATTGTTCTTAAACATATCACTTACAATTTTATTTAAAATATCTTCTCGTTAGCAGTAGGTTTATTTTATCAGCAAAATACACCATCATTATCTATCTTGGATAAGACCTTAACATAAAACACAGTTTCGTCTTTTCTTTAACCCCAGAATAAAATTAGTCCGGAAACATATTGACTGTTCTTCGTAAAACCATTTGCTTTTCTGGAAATAGGGTTGTATTATTTTTTTACGTAAGGCAAATAATAAAACATCACAAATAAATCTTTCTTTTCATTATTGCCTGATGCAAGTGACGGAGAAACGTTTCCCAAAGGTCAGAAGCTGTCTTTACCGGGTCAGGCTTGCGAAGTTTATTAATAGCTAGGTATCTCTTTATAAAGAAATCACCATCAACCAATATAGCGGTTCTTTTTCTCATTTATAAAATAAAAAAAGCTCAAGGGTCGGCATTCTCGCTATAAGAGGTATAAATTGAGAATACGTCACCTGGAGCATTATACTTAACAAATGTATTGAACGAAAACACTAATACCAAGTTTTTCTCTCAACAAATTATTTCCCAATAATGTCTAAATTATCACATCGTTAAAACGTGATTTATCTTCAGTTATCCCCCAAACCCACGCTCACAACAACTATATTTGTACGAGTAAAACCCATAGGAATATGTTCAAATCAGCACTTCATTTTGGCACCCTCGTATGGCTGGGCTTGGCGCTTTCCTCCTGCATAGTTTCCAAAAAGCAGTTTGATGAGTTGCTTACCGAAAAGGTAAAACTGGAAGGCGAGCTTAACAGCCTGCAAAGCAAGACCGTCCTGCTCGAGGAGCAGCTTGACTCACTCACCACTGCGCTACAAGACCGCGAGGCCGACAATCAGCGTCTGCAGGCAGAGCTGGCCCGAAAAAGCGCCCGGCTGGATAGCCTGCTGGCCGAACACGACCGCCTGCAGCAATACTACAACAACGCCATCAACAACAGCAGCCGCCTCAACCGCGACATGCAGGAGCAGCACAACCGCCTGATGGCCCTGCAAAAAACGCTGGCCGATGCCGAATACCGCAACAACCTGCTGGCCGATAGCCTGGCAGCCCGCGAGCAAAAGGTAGCCGAACTGGAACAGGTACTGCAACAAACCCAGCAGGCCATTACCGATCTGAAAAATCTGGTCAACCAGGCACTCACGGGTTTTACCTCGGACGAACTGACAGTAGAGCAGAAAAACGGCCGCATTTATGTGTCGCTGTCGGAGAAATTATTGTTTAAGTCGGGCAGTATAGAGGTAGACCCGAAAGGCAAAAAAGCGCTGATTAAGCTGGCCAAAGCCCTGCGCGATGCCGATCATATCCAGATTATGGTTGAGGGCCATACCGATAACGTGCCGATCACCGGCAAATCGCGCTATATGCAGGACAACTGGGATTTGAGCGTGATGCGGGCCACTTCTATTGTAAAGATACTTACAGCCAACGGAGTAGACCCCAAGTTGTTGATTGCAGCCGGCCGGGGCGAATACCTGCCGGTGGCGCCCAACGACAGCCCGCAAAACCGACAGCTCAACCGCAGAACCGAGATCATCCTCACCCCCGACCTACGCACCTTGTATCAGGTACTGGGCAAAGAGAACTAATAGCATATGGCCTTATCGATTGGTATTGGGGGCGTAAGCCGGGCCGGGAAAACTACTCTGGCTACCTACATCAAAGACCTTTATCCCAATAAAAAAACGCACATCATCTCGATGGATGACTATGTGCACGAGCCGGACAAGATACCCCGCATCAAAGACCGTATAGATTGGGAAACACCGGCCTCGGTAGATTATGAGCGCCTGAAAAAAGAAATAGAAGAAGCCAAAAAAAAATACGACCTGGTCATTACCGAAGGTATTCTGATTTTCTATTCCGAAGAAGTAAACAAGCTGTTCGACAAGCGCATTTTTATCGACATCCCCAAGTCACTCTTTTATATACGCAGGCGCAACGACACCCGCTGGGGCAAGGAGCCGCGCTGGTATATCGACTATGTATGGGAGAGCTACCTGAAATACGGCCGCCTGCAAGACCCCGCCTCCGATACCCTGTACATCAAAGGCGACCAGCCTTATTCCGCCCTGCTAATCGATGAGTACTTGTATAAAGTAGCCTGAAAATATCAGTATTATGCCGGCATCATTTTACAGACCGGCCAGCGCCTGCTCCAGGTCGGCAATCAGGTCTTCGGCATCTTCTACCCCCACACTCAGGCGGATGAGTGAATCCACCACTCCGGTTTTTTCGCGCTCTTCCTTCGGAATAGAAGCATGCGTCATGCTGGCCGGATGACCAATCAGCGACTCCACCCCACCCAGCGATTCGGCCAGTGAAAAGAGCTTTACCCGCTCTACCACCTGCATGGCAGTGGCCAGGTCGTTTTTCTTCAGCGTGAAAGACATCATACCGCCAAAGTCGCGCATCTGGCGGGCGGCTACCTCATGGTTGGGGTGCTCCGGCAAGCCGGGCCAGTACACTTTGTCCACTGCCTGATGGCCTTGCAGGAAGCCGGCAATGGCACGGCCATTCTCAGAGTGGCGCTGCATACGCAAATGCAGGGTTTTTACCCCGCGCAGCACCAGAAAGCTATCCATCGGCCCGCACACCGCCCCGCTGCTGTTCTGAATAAAATAGAGCTTCTCAGCCAGCGCTTCATCGTTCACTACCAAGGCCCCCATCACCACATCCGAATGCCCACCCAGGTACTTGGTTACCGAGTGCATAATCAGATCGGCCCCCAGATCGAGCGGATTTTGCAGGTAAGGCGAGGCAAAGGTATTGTCCACGCCCAGCAAGCAGTTATGGGCATGCGCCACTTCCGCCATCGCCCGGATATCAATCACATTCAGCATGGGGTTGGTAGGCGTTTCTACCCAGATCAGCCTGGTTTTGTCATTGATTTGAGCGGCCACCTGTTGGGCATCATGCATGCCGGTAAAATGAAATTTGATACCGTACTTGGCAAATATCTGCGTGTACAACCGGTAGGTACCGCCATACAGGTCGTTGGTAGAGACCACCTCATCACCGGGCTCCAGCAGCTTAACCACCGCATCGATGGCCGCCATGCCACTGGCAAAGCAGAGCCCGAAGCGACCGTTTTCAAGGGCCGCCAGATTTTGTTCGAGGGCCTGGCGTGTAGGGTTGCCGGTGCGCGAATATTCAAAACCTTTGTGTTTACCGATGCCTTCCTGCACATAGGTGGAGGTCTGGTAGATGGGCGTCATAATGGCTCCGGTGGCACTATCGGGCGCTACCCCGGCATGAATGGCTTTGGTGGCAAATTTCATAGGTTGTACGGTTTGTTAAAAGAAGATTAATTGTCAACAAGTTGAGACGATGGACAGAAATATAAATCCAACACCTATTTCAAACAGCGAAAGCGGATTAGCTCCACCATCGCTTTAACCACTTCTTTTTTGGTAAGCGTGGCCACATTCAGAATAAGGTCATAATCGGTAGGCTGCACCTTGCGGCCCATAAAATATTTGCGCAGGTTTTCCCGCTGTTTGTCCGACTCCTTGATATGCTTCAGCGCTTGCTCTTCGCTCACCTTATATTCTTTGGCAATCTTGGTCACCCGCCATTCCAGCGGAGCGGTAAGCTTCACATGCAGGTTGCGTTTGCTATGTGCTACAATAGCCACCCCGGCACGCCCTACCACAATCACCGCTCCCTCCTGCTCGGCCGACTGCACCACCTCCTTGATGGTGCGTTTGATTTTGATATCGTTCGGGTAGTTTTCGGTAGAAAGCGACAACAATATTTCCTCGACAAAACTGCGGTCTTTCTGATGAATGAGCTTGTCGAGCAGTTCCGGCTTCATATTCAGTTTTTTGGCCGACTGCTCAAGGATTTCCTTACTCATATAGCGCCAGGGCTGGTCTTTGTATGCTCCTTTCAGGTCGGCATTGAGTTGTTTGATTACCTCCTTCACCACCGGAATGGCATCGCAGCCGGTATCGCGGGCTACGGTTACGGTTACGCCTTTATGTTTGCCACGTGGCAGGGTAAGCTCATCGGTAAACCGGGCATAGAGATATTTTGATAAGAAATTTGATTCCATTTGCAGATATTTATTATGACAAAAAGGTACACATATTCGCTGACAAAAATAATGACTAAAAGCAGATATGCCGACTATTTTATAGCCGCATAAAGTTTGGCCATAAATTCACCCAGGCGGGCCGGCTCCAGCCACCGCAATACCACCACCATATCATGCTCCGGGTCAATGATAATATAATTACCGCCAAAGCCGGCTGCATAGTAAATCCTTTCGTTGTCCACCCCCGGCCATTTGCGCGGGCCACGATTGAGCCACCACATATAGCCATAGCTTGGGTTGGCGGGTGAAGGCTGCTGTACGGCTCGCACCCAGTGGGCCGGAATAAGCTGCCGGCCGTTCCACTTGCCTACATTCAAAAACAACAATCCAAATCGGGCATGATCTTCGGTGCTGATAAACAGGCCTCCGCCCGAGTGCCCACCACCGGTTACCGATTGCAGGCGCTGACCATCCAGTGTTACCCAGGCATTGTCGTAGCCCATCCAGCGCCAGGTGGTGGATGCGCCTATCGGTTGCATTATTTTTTCCCGAAGCACCACTGGTAAAGGCTGACGCCATACCTGCAGCAAGGCATAGGCCAGTACATTTACACGCACATCGTTGTATTTAAAATAAGTACCCGGTTCATGCAGTTCGCGATACTTCCAGTCGTCAATGCCCCCCTGCCGTGGTGGCCGATCAGCCCAGTCAGGCATGCCGAATAGGCTCCCCGACCAATCGGATGACTGGTTGAGCAGGTGCGCCCAGGTAATCTTACTATTGTGCTCACCCTCAAAGGTGCCGTCCCACACATAGTCGGCCACAGGGTCATCCACACTCGTTATCAAGCCGGCACCTATGGCCAGTCCTGCCACTGTTGACAGGTAGCTTTTAGTTACGCTGAAGGTCATATCTACCCGTTTGGTATCGCCCCAGCTGGTTACCAGATAGCCGTTTTTGAGTATCATACCGGCCGGACCACCACGTTCCTTTACCGGTCCCAGTATTTCGTGATAAGGCTCATGGGCAAAGGCTTTGAGGATAGCCAGCCGCAGGTCGCGCGGCCCGCTGTATTCGTGCGCCAGGGCAAAGTCAACCACTTCTTGCAGGGCCGTTTTGCTGAAGCCGGCTTTTTCGGGTGGCACAGTGGCCCAGGTGGCACCGGCAGGTGGGAAGTACTGCGCCTGCAGCGCGACAACCGGCACCAGCAAGAGCACCAGCAGCAATGAATTTTTGAAAGTTCGCATGGCTATTTGCTTTTACCCGTTAAAATAACAGCTCTGCACCTGACAAAACAGGACGATTATATCAGCGGTAGTACCGGTAGCCACAAATCACTTGCCGCTAGGCAAAAATTTGCTTACTTTTCTGTAAAATTTACCAATCATGAAAAAGAAACTTACGCCTTTTATTGCCCTGCTTATTTGGGTGCCGTTCAATACGATATTAGCCCAAAAAAAGCTACCCAAAACCAAACAGCAAGTGGTGCAAATCATCGACCGCCACAGCCAGGAGCTGATAGCCCTGAGCGACTCGGTATGGACGTATGCAGAAACTGCCCTGCGAGAACGTAAATCGGCCGCCCTGCTGAGTGACTACCTGGAGCAACAGGGCTTTAGCGTGGAGCGGGGTGTGGCCGGCATGCCTACCGCTTTTGTAGCTACCTACGGCTCAGGCAAACCGGTAATAGGTGTGTTGGGTGAGTTTGACGCCCTGCCGGGCCTGTCGCAACAGGTTGCCACGGAGCGCCAACCCAGGGTGGAAGGTGCCCCCGGCCATGGCTGTGGCCACAATATGCTGGGCGTAGGCGCCCTGGGTGCCGCCCTGGCCGTGAAAGAACTCATTGAGCAGGGCAAGATAAGCGGTACGATACGCTACTATGGCACCCCAGCCGAGGAGGCGGTAGGCGGCAAGGTATATATGGCACGTGACGGACTTTTCAATGACCTGGACGTATGCTTCGACTGGCATCCCAGCCAGGAGACCAAAGCCAACGTACAAAGCTCCAAGGCCCTGATAGACTTTACTGTAGAATTTTTTGGCAAGGCAGCCCATGCCTCGGCCGACCCCTGGAACGGCCGCAGTGCAGCCGATGCCCTGGAGTTGTTTAATGTAGGGGTGAATACCCTGCGTGAGCACATTAAGCCATCGGTGCGTATTCACTATGTAACTCAGTATGCCGGAGACGTACCCAACGTAGTGCCCAAATACGCCCGTGAATGGATATGGATACGCGATGCCCAGCGCGATGGGGTGCTCGAGGTATTTGAGCGTGTAAAGGATATAGCCAAAGGAGCCGCGCTGATGGCCGGAGTGGACTACAAGGTAACGGTAAACGGGGGTGACTTTGAAGTACTGGTAAACCGCACCGGAGGAGCCGTCCTGCAAAAAAACCTGGAACTATTGGGCCCCATCAGCTATACGCCCGAAGAAATAGCCTTTGCCAAGGCCATTCAAAAAGCTACCGGCAAGCCTGAAACCGGCATGGATGCCAGCATCAAACCGCTGGAAGAAACACGCGAGAGCCCCAATGGCGCCTCTACCGATGTGGGTGATGTAAGCTGGAACGTGCCCGAAATACGCCTGGGAGTAACCACCGCCCCCAAAGGCACACCCTGGCACTCGTGGCCGGTAGTGGCCTGTGGCGGTATGAGCATAGGTCACAAAGGCATGCTCTACGCGGCCAAAGCCATAGCGCTAACGATGATTGACCTCTATCAAAACCCACAACTGGTAAAGGATATCCGGGCTGAATTCAAGCAGCGCAAGGGCGACTACGTATATAAGCCCTTTATTGGCGATGGCCCGCCTCCGGTACCGGAAGATATGAAGTGATACAACGCCCGGTTGATTACAGATGGAGGATTTCGAAAAATATCTGGCCGGGTTTCCGCATTACAAACCAGAATACTTTAAGCAAGTGCTGCCTTATCTGACGCAGAAGACGCTGCGCTCAGGAGATTTTCTTGTCCGCCAGGGTAAGGTATGCAAGGAGATAGCTTTTGTGAAGAAAGGCCTATTGCGGCTGTTTTACCTCAATAAGGATGGCAGGGAGATCACCCAGTGCTTTTGCAAGGAAGGCGAACTGGCCACCTCTTATATCAGTATGATCAACAGCAGCGCCAGCGACATTGCCATACAAGCTATTGAACCTACCGAGGTTGTTTTGTTGCCTTACAATGCCTTGCTGGAGCTGTACGAGCAGAACGTATTCTGGCAACAGGTGGGCCGCCTGGCTGCCGAGCAGGAGCTGATTGCTATTGAATGCCACAACAGGTTTTTGAGCGACCTCTCCGCCCGGGAAAAATATGAGCAGATATTGACCCGCGAAAAGCATTTGCTGCAACGTGTGCCACTTGGCTACCTGGCCTCATATATGCAAATAACCCCCGAAACACTTAGCCGTATTCGCAGGAAAGCAAGCAAAAACACAAGTCGAAATTGACCCAGATCAAATAGATTCTTACCTGCATAAAGGAATATTGCTGCAATAATCCTTTATGCAGATGGAAATATTACCCAGAGCACTCGACTTCAAGCATACGCAGGATAATTACCGCAAAGTGGCCTGGTTTTACGACCTGTGGAGCTGGCTTACCGAAAGCAAGGCTGCCGCGCTAATGCTGCAGTTGGCCGATATTCATGACGGAGAAGATATCCTGGAAGTAGCCTGCGGCACCGGTGTGGTCTTTGAGCAGATCGTCAGGCAAAACCCATCCGGCACCAATATAGGCATTGATCTGTCGCCCGCCATGCTGGCCAAAGCCAGAAAAAGATTAGCCAAAACAGGCCGGCACAATTATGTATTGCAGGAAGGCAACGCCCTTCATCTGGATTTCAGCGAGGCCAGCTTCGACCTGGTGGTTAATAACTTTATGATTGACCTGATGCCCGAAGACCGCTTCGACCAACTGGCAGCGGAGTTTTACCGGGTCATCAGACCGGGTGGTCGTTTAGCCATAACAACCTTTGGCTTCGGCAAGAATAGAATCAATAAAATATGGTATTACACAGCAAAATATTTCCCTGACTTGCTTACCGGATGCCGGCCGGTATCGTTTAAAGATCCTTTAATAAAGGCCGGCTTTAGCATTGAAAAAAGCGCCCAAATCAGTCAAAACACTTTCCCTGCAGAAATCCTGCTGGCCAGAAAGTAAAACTTTGAGTTTAAAGTCCATCATGTAACCAGAATGGCTGTTGTTTACCAGCACACCGGAAACTAATTTATTGCTATCTTTAGCCCGTAATCAGAATGGTTGTATGATTCTTGAAAAGAAAATACCGCTCGGCTATTGGTTTGGTATGATCAAATGGGATTTGCTGATTGTAACCCTTTTTTCGAGCTTTATCTTCCTGACGCCCGTTTTTTCCTACATCCTTGTGCCACTACCAGTAGGTGTTTTTCTGGGTACGGCTATTGCCCTGTTATTATCTTTCAAACTCAGCCAGTCGTACGACCGCTGGTGGGAAGCACGTAAGATATGGGGGGCCATTGTAAACGATTGCCGGTCGTTGGTGATACAACTAAAAAATTATGGAGGGAATGCTCCCGTATTGGTAAAAAGTATGGCACTGCGACAAATAGCCTGGTGCTACGCCCTTAGCCGCTCATTACGCCAGCTCGATGCCAAGGCCGACCTGGCCGGGTTTATTGAACCTGATGAAATAAAAGCTCTTGAAGAACAGAAAAATATACCGGTGGCTTTGCTCAACAACCAAAGCCGCGATCTGGCCACCATGCACCGGCAAAAGGCCATCAACGACTACCAACAAATGCAGATCGACAATACCTTGGTGCGGTTGACCGCCTCAATGGGCATGGCCGAAAGAATCAAAAACACCGCCTTTCCCAAAACCTACCGGGTTACCCTGCATATCTTCATCTATGTATTTTTGTTCCTGCTGTCTATGTCGCTGACCGAGTTGCATAGCCTGATCGAAATACCCATTGATATTCTGATTGCCATTCCTTTTTTCGTGCTGGATAAAATAGCCTTTTATATACAAGACCCCTTTGAAAACCGCCCTACTGATACACCTATGACAAGTATTTCACGTAACATCGAAATCAATATCAAACAAATTCTGGGTGAGCCGGATATCCCCGAGCCAATAAAGCCGGAGACTTTTTATATAATGTAAGATGGCTTTAATTGAGCGCCCTGCACGGTACGCTACCTATAAGACTTTCACTTGCAAGCCCGCTTTAAACCAGCGACCAGGCATGCTCACCAGGTTGGTCTCGCGGTAGGCTACATCCAGTAAGTTGGTAATATCGACAAACAGACTAAGCCGCTTTTGCCGGTAACTCAGGCGGGTATCCACCAGTGTATAATCGGGCAGGTTTACTCGGTCGTAATAGGCAGCCGTGATGGTGTGTGTCAGTCGTTTGCCATACGCCAGCACCACTGTACCCCTGAACTGATGCCGCAGGTTTTCCAGGGCATAGCGCGATTGCAGGGTTTCGCTGGCCTCAAAGGCTGCGTTTATGTAGGTGTAGTAGCCTTGCAATTCTTGCAGGGCCAGCAAACCATGCGCAGTACGCCAGCGGTAGCGTGCTTCCAGCTCCAGCCCGGCCATATTTACCTGTAAAATATTATTGGCCTGCCAGGGCAGCGTATCTGCCGCCCGCACCCAGTCAATCATATTGCGCCCCTGGCGGTAAAATACACTTATTGAGCCTTGCAAGCGTTCATAACCCAGCGTTTTGCCACCCACCTCATAATTCATGGCATACTCAGGCAGCAGGTCGGCATTGCCCTGATTAACCGGATCGCGGTAATACATCTCGGTATATGAAGGCACCCGATAGGTATAGCCCACGCTGCCATACAAGCGCCAGTGCCGGGCCACGCTATACCCTATATCCAGCCCCGGCAGCGCATTTAAGCCAAAATCGGAATAATAATTAACCTGCACACCGGGTGTCAGGCTCAGCTTTTCCTGTAACAACACAAAGTTATGCTCGGCAAAGAGCGAGGCCACCTGCCGCTCCTGCTGGCCCAGGTTATTGCTGTTCAGCGTAACCCGGTTCAGGTCTATACCTACACCGGTAGTGCCCCGGCCCAGCGGTATAGCCATATTAGCCTCGATACCCAGTGTACGGTTGATGTGATCGTTTTGATAAAAGGCCGGATCCTGACGCAGAAAGATATAGGTATCGTTGTTCTGACGGTAATACGATCGCACTGTCAGCCGGCTGGCGCCCAGCCGCACCTCATAGCCCAGCGCTGCCAGCCCGGTGCGCACCTCTTCGTACTGATCGGTATAGTCGGGGCTGGCATAAAAGCCGTTGGCGCCAAAGTTGCGTCCGCTAAAGCCACCGGTAATCGACAACTCCCCAGCCCCCAGTGCCAGATAGCCCTGATAATAAGAGGTGAGTATCTGATAATCAGTATTATACTTATAGCCTTGTGAGCGATCGTAACTTACCGATAAATAATGATTTTGCTTACCCTTTACCAGTGCCCCTGACAGATTTCCACCCCATAAAGCAAAATCACCTACCTGCATACCGGCCCGCAGGAAAGAAGCCTGCGGCCTGCGCGTAATCAGGTTGATGGCGCCTGAAAAAGCGTTTTGCCCGAAGGTACGGGCACCCGGGCCTTTTAGTACTTCAATACGCCCGATACTGACGGCATCCACCGGCAGATTCATGGTATGATGGCCTGTCTGCGGGTCCGACAGGCGGATGCCGTTGAGCATAACCAGCGTTTGCTCGAAAGTACCACCCCTTATGCCTACATCGCTTTGTATGCCGTTTACTCCGCGGCTACGTACATCCACACTACTCACATGATACAGCAGACCGGCTATGCTGGTAGCCGGTGTGGCATCTATCAAGGTCTTATCCATAATGGAAATGCTACGGCTTTCCAGGCTATAAGGCAGTTGAATACGCTTATCGGCAATCACGACCTCATCCATTGCCACAGCAGCGGTGTCAGAATCCTGAGCCAGCAACGGCAGGCTGCCTGCCAGGGCGAGCAACAAGAGTATAGCGGTTTTGTTCATGTGAGTAGTTTAAGATAGAGTCTCTACTGATAGCAGTAATCCAACTGATCCCAGAGTCTGCGACAAAGCAGTTGTCTTTTTTCTTCAGGGTAGCGCTGATAATACTGCAACAAGATAGAAGCCTGATGGATAAAAGTCTGGCGCTCTACCTCCGGCATAGCCTGCACATCATACACCACCTCATCAGGCAGATTAAAAAATGCCCCTCCGGTGGTATGTTTGATTAAGCCGGTCTCCAACTCGAATATGCGTGAGTCGGCCGTTACATTGCCAGGATGTGCATAATCGCCATATACATGCAAGGTAAGGTAGGGGCTGGTGGTTACATTGCCCATCTGGTGGATAAACGGATTGTTGACCTTGATGATACTGCCGTAAGGTAAAATTTCCTTGCGGGTGAGTTGAAAGAGGTTGTTTTTGATGGCAAAGGTATGGTGCATCACATGACCGAATACCTGTACTGCTCCCCAGGTGGTGTAGCCATGATCGTGTACAGCCGAGAAGTCACCCGGGTTCCAGCTCATCACCATAATCTCATAAAATTCGCCTTCATAGGCCATAATACGGCCGTAGCCATCCTCCTGCGGGTGGTCGAAATCGGCATAAGGTATCAGGTCGGCCTCGCTAATGGCCGCTTGCTCTACCAGGCGTGCCACCTGACTCACATTCAAGGCATCGTGCTCTTCAATAAGATCTTTCAGGCGTTGTAATCCGGGTGTTAATTTCGTCATCTTCCTATAATTTCGGGTTTTCAGCAGCCAGATACATTTTTCAGGCCCCTGCGAATACTGGTTTTGTCGTACAATTTATACAAATGTCCGTCAATTTCCAAACTGATCAGATCATCCTGCATTTACCTATCCATAAAATCAACAACACGACAAATATCCTTTTCATCACTGTATTACTTAATGGACGGCTGCAAAGCTAAGACGTATGCCCATAGCTACCAACTTATATTACCGGCTTATATCAGTAACTGCATGATGGTTACATCCTGCCAGCGGCCATCGATATAACCAATCTCTTTTTGGGTGCCCACAATGGTATAGCCCAGCCTTTTGTTGTACTCGATACTCGCTATGTTGTCGGCAAATATTTTGGCTACCAAATGATGATAACCAAGTTCACGGCATTTGTCAATAATCCATTTTTTCAGCATGGTACCGTAACCCTTGCGCACCTCGCTGCCCCTTAGGTAAATAGCCGTTTCGCAAGCCCGGGCATAGCCTTCGCGGTCGCTGTAGCGCTTGATTATACCCCAGCCCACCACCTGTTCATCGCGCTTGAGCAGCACAATCAGCTCGCGCTCATTAAATCCTTGAAACCAGCCCTCAATCTGTGCCAGACTAAGCGGAGTGCGGTCCATTGTGCTGCGTCCGGCCTTTACATGTTCATTGTAAATTTCCCGGACTACCGGAGCATCGTTGATTCCAGCTATGGTAAACTTCAGCATGCTTCAAGTTTAATAAATTGTGCTGTTTTTCAAAACCTGACCAGGCCTCTCATCATTGATGGCCCCGCCTTCGATCACCGCCCGGCCGTTTACCCATACCCATTCCGTGCCGGCTGAGAGCTGCATTGGTTCGGTGTAAGTGGCCCTGGGCTGCACCTCCGCCATATTGAGCAACACCACATCGGCCACCATACCCTCCGCTATACGGCCGCAACCGGCCAGTCTGAAAAAAGAAGCCGGCAGAAAAGTAATCTTACGCACGGCTTCTTCAATAGTCAACAACGGCCTGTCAATTACATAATCATACAAGTACTGGGTAAAAGCGCCATACGAGCGCGGGTGCGGCACCCCGATATGACGAGGCGCATTGATCGGGTGGCTCCATGAGTCGGTACAAATCATTGCCTGCGGCCACAGGATGGCAGCATCCATATCGGCCCGGTCGATACAGAAATACACGATCCACACTTCGGTATCGCGTTGCAGGATTTCGCGCATAGTACGGGCCAGCGACCAGCCTTCAAGTGCAGCTATGGCCTGCAAGTCCTTACCGGCCCACTGTGGGTGATCGGCCGAGATAAACAGCATTTGGCTAAGGTCATATCCTTTTGCTTCTATGTGTGCAGCAATCTTCTCTTCTGTTCCTTCTTGCTGCAAGACCTGCGGTAGCTTTTCAATACCCCCGGCCAATAGTTCTTTGGGTATAAAGGCCCGTAACTTGGTAGATACGGCCGTGTACGGGTACACATCAATCTTCGCCTGCCCGGCTGCACTGCGATTATAAGCTTCCAGGCGCCCAAGTACGGCCGGTATTTTACCGAAATTCCTGCGTTCTGCCGCTTTCAGGTGCGATACCAGCACATCTATACCGGCTTGCTGCCCGATGGTCAGCGTCTCCTCAATAGCCTCCTCCAGTTTGTCGCGCTCATCGCGCATATGGCTGGCATATACCCCACCGCGGCGGGCGGCTATCCGGGCCAGCTCTACTATTTCATCGGTAGTGGCAAAGCACCCCGGAGCATAGATAAGACCGGTGGAAAGCCCCAGGGCGCCATCCCGCATAGCGGCTGTCATATCCGCCTGCATAGCAGCCAACTCCTCAGCGGTGGTCCGGTTCCAGTCGTGTACATAGCCACCGCGCAGCGTACTATGACCAGCCAGACTGCCTACGTTGAATTGCAGACCAATATTTTCGATTATGGTAAAATATTCGCCCAACGAGCGCCAGTTGAACTCAAAGCCCAGATCGGCTGCCAGTTCATGCATTTTATCGGTAAGCAGCGGACCGATTGGTGCCGGTGAGGTGCCGCAATTACCGAATATTTCGGTGGTAATGCCCTGGTATAGCTTATGATCGGCTGCATGCGGAAAGAAAAAACCGAAACCGGTGGAGGCGTGGGTATCAATAAAACCCGGTGTCAGATGCAGGCCGCGGGCATCAATTGCCCTGTCGGCCCTCAGCGGCCTGTTTTCCTGCTCTACCAGGGCTATACGGCCGTCCTTAATACCCACCACCCCACGGTAGGGTGCGGCACCGGTGCCATCTACAATAGTGGCATTTTTTATCAAATAGTCAAGTTGTTGGCTCATGTGTTCAATACTGTTTTATGCGTTCCCAGCTCCTGCAGGGCACGAGCATCCACCTGCGGATTGGCAAAGGCGCTGGCGCTCACCCAGCCATCCTGCATGGTGACCGGCTCCTGCAATACATCGCGTTTAAAATAGCGCGATGAGGGGCTCAGATCATGTGCTTTGGCCTCCGGCAGCAAAGCGGCCAGTTGCAGGTTTTGTGTGCGGCCGATGCCGGTTTCGAACATACCGCCAATCCACACGGGCAAGTTAAATTGCCTGGTCATATCAATAAGTTGCAAGCTGGCATACAGCCCACCCACCCGGCCGGGCTTCAGATTCAGCTCAGCCATTAGCGAAAGATACTGCTGCAAGTGACCACTGTGGGCAATCTCTTCATCCAGACAAAGGGCCAAAGACGTGTATTGCTTGGCAAACGACTCTACCAAATGGACATACCCGGGGGCAAAAGGCTGCTCGATTACGCTACCGGTAGCAGCAAATGGCGCCAGTTGG
>WFNR01000025.1 GCA_015488485.1 Cyclobacteriaceae bacterium
AACGATTGCAGATTTGAGAATTTTACCGGCTTCCGTCATCAGTCCTCAGATCTCTTATCTCCGTCATCCCCCGCGCCCCCTCGTTCCCCTGAAGGGGAGGCCCGCCCGCATTCCCGCATTCCCGCTTCTACGCTTTTCCGCTTAGCCCCTTTGCGCCCTCTGCGTACTTCTTGGCGTCCTTTGCGGTTAAAATTTAAGATGGCAGATTGATGATGGCAGATTTGCGATTTTTCCGATTTCCGTCCTCTGACCTCCGACCTCCGTCTTCTGTCATCAGACTTCTGTCTTCCGTCCTCCGACTTCTTTCTAAAAGGCCATTTCTACCTGAAAGCGGAACATCAGAATATCATCACGCCCCACTTGTTTGATTAATGTGGCATCTGTCTGGGCTTTCAGGCTGTGGCCCACAATATACTTCGAAAAACCAATTGTATATTGATCGATATCCCCACGCTGGGTGGCCGGATCCTGGTTGATGAGCGTATAGCGCATGGCTATTTCATAATCTTTGCCAAACACATAACCGGCCTGAATGTTGGAAGCCTCTCCGGTATAGAAAGCCTGAGTAACATCATACCCCTGTTTGTTTTTGATGGTGACATTGCGCCCTTCACCCTTGGCCACCGATACAATTTCACGGATGGCCCACCGGCCTGCCCGGTGACGATGATGCAGTTGAATGCCCAAATCCCGGTCAATATTAAAACGTGAATTCAATACGCTGCGATCCACAAACTGCAGTTTTTGCGAAGACACTACCCGCTCACGGTTGCCCGGCAATTTGGTTTGCCCGAACCACAAATAAAAATTGCGCGCAAAGTTCCACTTCAGTACGGCATCCAGGATAATACGCGAGGCTCCGTTGGTCTCGGGGCTTACCCCGCCAATATCGCGGTTCGAGATACCCAGCTCCACCTTATATACCAGTTTGGGAGTAAGGGCGTAGCCATCGAACTTGAGCCGGAAACGCCTGGTAAGAATATTGTCGTTGTAGGCCTGCGTGTTGGTATTCAAAAAGCCCTCGTACAGCGTAGAGTAGCGCAACCCGAATTTCATGTAAAAAGAAGAGTCGATGGCTACTATACGAATGCCCTTGCCAAACACATTTTTGGTAATATCCTGGGCATGAGCGTTTTGTGCAAAAAAACAACACCTAAGGCAAACCATACAATCAATACAATGCGTTGAAAATACATAAAGCCGGTCTGTTTGATTTGCTGCAAAAAAAAAGAAAAACGGGCGCTGTTGAGAGGGCTTAGATATGATACAAGAAATTAACAAGAGAACGACCGGTATGCCGTATTTTAATAGATAATGACCATTTTGCCACACCCAGCCCATATTTCATTAACAGAATGTTAACATTTTGTTACTCGTTCTGCACGAGAACTATGCCTATTTTTGAGCATCTTTTCTTAACCATCAGTCCGAATAATGGAATATTCCTTTTTTGACTTTATCTCACTTCTCGGGGCGCTGGGTTTCTTTATCTATGGTATGAAGGTCATGAGCGAAGGCATCCAAAAGGTGGCCGGCTCCAAAATGCGTAAGATTTTAAGCGCCATGACCTCCAACAGGGTAAAGGGTGTGGTGGCCGGTTTCTTGCTAACAGCCCTGGTGCAATCGTCATCGGCCACCACGGTAATGGTCGTAAGCTTTGTAAATGCCGGTCTGCTTACCCTTACTGAGTCCATTGGCGTTATTATGGGTGCCAATATCGGTACTACGGTCACAGCCTGGATTATCGCCCTTATCGGCTTTAAAGTAAACATATCGGCTTATGCGCTACCTATTATCGCAGTAGGGGCGCCCTTGCTATTTGTACCCAAAAGCAAACCGCGGGCCTGGGGAGAAACACTTATCGGCTTTGCCTTGCTATTTATGGGGCTGGCTGCCCTGAAAGCTTCCGTGCCCGATCTGAAACACAATCCGGAAATTCTTTCTTTTCTACAGCATTATACCGATATGGGATATCTGTCCATCCTGCTGTTTGTGATTATCGGTACTGTTTTAACTATCCTGGTACAGTCTTCTTCGGCCACCATGGCTGTAACCCTGGTAATGGCTAATCAGGGTTGGATACCTTTTGAACTGGCGGCAGCCATGGTGCTGGGTGAGAATATCGGCACCACTATTACAGCTAACCTGGCTGCTTTGATTGCCAACGTGCATGCCAAGCGTTCGGCATTGGCTCATTTTGTTTTTAATATAAGTGGTGTGATCTGGATGCTGATCGTTTTTATGCCATTTTTACGCGGCATAGATGCCTATATGTCCGCAACTATGAACACTTCTCCTTTTGCGGAGGCCACAGCCATTCCGATTGGACTTTCCTTGTTCCACTCCTTGTTTAATGTGATTAACACCGGCATTATGATTTGGTTTGTGCCGCAAATTGCCGAGCTGGTAACCAGAATGGTGCCCTCCCGTGGCGATGATGAGGAGTTCCACCTCGACTACATCAGCATGACTATTATGCCTACCCCGGAAATTTCTATTCTGGAGGCGCGCAAGGAGATAGCCAAGTTTGCCAAGATTACCACCAAAATGTCTTCCTACACTCAGGTGCTCATCAGCAAAAAGCAGCATAAGTCGCGCAAAAAGATGATGGATAAGATAAGACGCTACGAAGAGATTACCGACCGTATTGAGGTAGAGATAGCCACTTTCCTGGCCAAGGTGTCGGAAGGCAATATCAGCGAAGAGTCGTCATTTAAAATCAGGGCGCTGCTCAGCATCAACAATGACCTGGAGCGTATCGGGGATCTGTTTTACCAGATTTCCCTAACCATACAACGCCAGCTCGAAACCGGCCAGTGGTTTAGTGAAGAGCAAATCAAAAATTTGATTAAAATATACAGCTTGCTTGACGAGGCCTTGAACATCATGCGCAACAACCTCGATAGCGACTATGGTAAAGTAACCATTGATGAGGCTCTGAACAAAGAGCGCGAGATCAACGCCATGCGCAATGAACTACGCAGAGAATACCTGAAAAAAGTGGAAAAAGGCGAATATCAGGTAAAAGACGCCATCTACTACATCGAGCTGGTGAATGCCTGCGAAAAAGTTGGCGACCACGTAATCAATGTAACCGAGGCCATTACCGGACAAATCTGATGGTTTTAACGGGGAATTTCGCCTCGTATTAATGTGCTTTCCAAGGCAAATTGCTTTGCTTTGCAGGTATGAAAGGTGTTGATCCTATCACCCTGCCGGCCTGGCAAAGGTTGCGGGCCCACTATCAGCAAATCGGGGCCGTGCCCATTAAGCGCTGGTTTGCCGAAGATCCGCAGCGCTTTGCCAACTTTTCCATCCGCTGGCAGGATTTCCTGGTAGATTACTCCAAAAACCGCTTAACAAAAGAAACCCTCGACCTGCTGCTGCAGCTTGCCCGTGAGGCCGGGCTGGCGGAGGCCATCGAGGCTATGTTCAGCGGCAGCAAGATCAATTTTACCGAAGAGCGGGCGGTGTTACATACCGCCTTACGTAGCAAAAGGGACGATTGTATTGAAGTTGATGGCCACAATGTGGTGCCGGACGTATACCGCGTGCTCGACCAGATGGCCGCCTTTTGCCGCCAGGTGCACCGGCAGCAGTGGTGCGGCTATACCGGCAAAGCCATCAGGCACGTGGTCAATATAGGCATTGGCGGCTCCGACCTGGGGCCGGCTATGGTTACCGAGGCCCTCAGGCCGTACCGGCTGGAGCAGATTACCCCCCATTTTGTTTCCAATGTTGACGGCTCGCACATTGCCGAAACACTCCGGCAAATCGACCCCGAGACCACCTTGTTTATCATCGCCTCCAAAACCTTTACCACCCAGGAGACCATGACCAATGCCCACACGGCCCGGCAATGGCTGGTAGAAAAGCTGGGCGATGAAAAGGCTGTACAAAAACATTTTGTGGCCATTTCAACCAACCGGCAAGGGGTGGTTGACTTCGGCATCGACCCGGCCAATATGTTCGAATTCTGGGATTGGGTGGGCGGCCGCTACTCGGTGTGGTCGGCCATTGGGCTGCCGGTAGCGCTAACCATTGGCTTTGACAATTTCCGTCTGCTGCTGGCAGGCGCCCGGCAGATGGACGAGCATTTTCGCCACACACCTTTCGAAGAGAATATACCTGTGATACTGGCGCTGATTGGCATCTGGTACAATAATTTCTACGGCTTCGAAACCGAGGCCATTCTGCCCTATGACCAGTACATGCATCGCTTTGCTGCTTATTTTCAGCAAGGCAATATGGAAAGCAATGGCAAATCGGTGGATCGCCAGGGGCGCCCGGTAACCTACCAAACGGGCCCTATCGTATGGGGCGAACCCGGCACCAACGGCCAGCATGCTTTTTATCAACTCCTGCATCAGGGGACCAAAATCGTACCGTGCGATTTTATTGCCCCGGCCTTCAGCCATAATCCGCTGGGCGATCATCACCAAAAATTGCTGGCCAACTTTTTTGCCCAAACGGAAGCACTGATGAACGGCCGCGATGAGGCTACTGCCAGACAGGAAATGGCTGCACAGGGCATGGATGAAGAAAAAATTGAAAAACTCCTGCCTTTTAAGGTATTTGCCGGAAATAGGCCGACCAATTCTATTCTTATCAGAAAAATAACCCCTGAAACCCTAGGCAGTTTAATGGCTATGTACGAGCATAAGATTTTTGTGCAGGGGGTAATCTGGAATATCAACAGTTTTGACCAGTGGGGGGTTGAACTGGGCAAGCAACTGGCCGGCCGAATCTTGCCCGAGCTGGCAGATGACCAATCTGTAAGCAGCCACGATAGCTCTACCAACGGATTGATAAACACCTATAAACAAATGCGTTCATGAGTAAGCCGCACTTGTACCCGTTGTTGTTCGAGCCTATTCTGAAACCCACCTTGTGGGGTGGCCGCAAGCTGGGTACGGCCCTCAACAAACCGCTGCCAGCCGATGAGCTTATCGGAGAGTCGTGGGAGCTATCAGGGGTAAAGGGCAATATATCGGTAGTGGCCAACGGCCCCTTGCAAGGCCGGCCGCTGACCGAGCTGATGGCTACCTACAAAAGCGATTTGCTGGGAGCCAGAGTATATGAGCGTTTCCCTGATGAATTCCCGTTGCTCATCAAGTTTATTGATGCCAACCTGGATCTATCCATACAGGTGCACCCTGATGATGAGCTGGCCCGCCAACGCCACAACAGCTTCGGTAAAACGGAAATGTGGTATGTAATAGATGCCGAACCGGGCGCTACCCTGATAAGTGGCTTTAACCGGCCTACCAGCCGGGCAGAATATCTGGAATACTTTCAAAGCGGCCGCCTGATGGAGTTGCTTAATCGGGAGCAGGTATTCCCTGGTGATGTATTTTTTCTGCCGGCCGGTCGTGTACATACCATTGGCAAGGGCCTGCTGATAGCCGAAATCCAACAAACCTCTGATATCACCTATCGCATCTATGATTTCGACCGGGTAGATAAAGACGGCAACAAGCGGCAGTTGCATACCGAAGAAGCACTGGATGCTATTGACTATCAGTATTACGACAACTACAAAACAACTTATGATCGCAGCCAACCGGAAGTGCAGTTGGCCAAGTGCCGGTATTTTAGGGTAAACCGCCTGCAACTTGCCGAGCGGACAGCACGCGATTACAGTGCCCTCGATTCATTTGTTGTGCTGATGTTTTTGAGCGGGGCCGGTACCCTGCATACCGATGTCGGGGATTTTCCTTATGCCAAAGGTCAAACCTACCTGCTGCCTGCCGCTCTCAACCAAATTGATATTGCACCGGTTAGCGCCACCACCGTACTGGAGACCTACCTGCCATCCTAAAGCGCGTTGAGGGCGCGCAGTTTAACCTGATCGGCATAGAAATTCATTCGTTTGCTGGTAGTATCCAGTGGCCGGATGGCTTCTATGATGCCTTGCTTGTGGTTATAAAAAACCTCCAGGTATTCGCCATTGAGCAGATACAGGTTTACCTTATAGCGGTAATAGCGTATAGCCATCACAAACTCGCCATGCAAATAGAGTACCCGGCATTGGCGAGGCAGCGGCAAAGCAAAAAATTCAACCAGTGTCATGGTATGAAGGTAGTGCCCGGTAAGGTAATAAACAAGCCTGCAACCTAAAAATGATAGCTCGTAAAAAAGAGAGAACCCTCTGTACCGATAGCAATTTTAATCTACCGCACAGAGGGTTTTTCTTGACTTTCTATTAGTTTGGCTTACTAGAATAGTTAAGAAGATATCTCAAAGGTATGCGCCTGCTACTCTTCTGCCAAACCGCAATCGACAAGTTGCAATATTTGTCGATGAACTGCAATAACTTCCGACAATGGTCTTTTATGCTATTCGCGAAATGAGGCAAATTGCTGCTCCAGCGGCAGGTATTTCTCTAAATCGGCTACCACTTTTCGGTTTAAGGGCATTTCCTTGATGGTATTATAACTATCCCAAAACTGCTTGTTGTAGGCTTTGTGTTGAAATTGCAAGCCGTAATGCCGCATTTTTTCTTTGTTGCTTATCCATTGTGGATTATCAGTGTTCAGCTCATTCACCAGCAGGGCCTGCTCTACGGTGGTGGTCAGTACCGGCAGATCTTTGCGCATATCCTGCCAGGTATAATGGTAGCGCGCAGCTATGTATTTTAGATAAAGTCTACCTTTATATTCCTGAAACTCCAACTCTTTGGATACATACATCGCCCGGCTTTGTAGGTGGCGCCTGGTAAAAGCAAACAGCGGCTGTTGACCATCGCCATACTTGAACACGATTTTGCGAATAGCAAACTTTTCGTCTATATAAATCTTCAGGTCGTAGCCAGGCTCCTGCAGATACAGCATGGTAATAGGCCGGTTGTTATAGCCCGGCACCCGTTTCTTTTTCAAATGTTTGTAAAAGGCCTCCTCGTTGCTAAAACCACGGTATTTGACAAAATTCTCAAGCAGCAGGTCTTCCAGCAGGTTGTACTGACTAAAATATTTTTCCAGTTCATAATCATACTCCAGGGTACGCCTTACCTCCACCAGGGCTACCCGCTCGCGCAGCTTGGTGCGGTCTTTAGGTGCCCGGTAGTCTTTGTCGTAAATGCGTACGGCCGCTTCAAGCAGCGACACATAGTCATCATTTACCTGGCGTGTTTCCCGATAAAAGGCGGCCATTTCTACCGGCTCCATCGGATAATTTTTCTCAATCCTTTTTAAGGCCACCCGCAGCATTTCTCCTGGGCTTAGCTTACCGGTAATCGTCACCTCATTCAGGATTGTTTGCCCCGGCTGCAACCGGATTAGCAACGGACTCATAACCAGGGCTTCGCTTATGCTGATAGTAAAGTCAACATAACCGAGCATGCTCACTACCAACTGGTCGTCACGGTGGCCCTCAGGCACGTGGAAATCAAATTCGCCCTCGAGATTAGTAATGGTACCAACCGGTTTGTGGCCTAAAGCCACCGTAGCATATACCAGCGGTTCGCCAGTTTGGCCGTCAATCACCCGTCCTGAAATGGTAGGCGATTGGCCACTTGCCAACATAGGGGTTACCACCGCCAACAACAACAAAAAGCCAACTAGTGTTGTGGGAGTTTGGTTTTGGTTAAGCACTTGATTAGTAGAATATGTACATATTAATTTAAATTTGAAGAAGAAAGTAACCCTGTAGCCATCGAAGACAAACTTTTTAAAACGAGAATCTGGAAACGGGCCTACATCATGCTCTGTGCCTGGTATGTGTTTAATTTTGGTGTAGCCACCACTTTCGAGTACCTGGTGTTTCGCCCTTTTCCCTCCACTATTGTCAACGGTATCCTGCTGGCTATCACCATATGCTTGCTGGCCTACCTGGCCTGGTGGTGGTCGTTGTGGTTAAGCCGTTTTCCGGTGTTGGCGCAGGTGCTGGGCCATCTGGGTGGCCTGGTCATCTGGTTTTATTTGCTGGCTGGTATCAGCTATTTTCTCGAGTACTACCTCGATGGATTTCGTACTTATGATGAATGGCAGGAATTTTTGCTGGAGCAATTGGGTAGCAAATCATTGCTTTATAACCTGGAATACATTACCGCCATTGCCTTGTTTTATATCCTGCGCTATATCGATGCTATCAGTGAGAAAGAAAACGAAAAAACCACCCTGGCCATTGCCAATAATGAAATGCGAATGTCATTGCTGAAATCGCAGATCAACCCGCATTTCCTGTTCAACACCCTGAACAGCATCGGCACCTTGATGAACACCGACAAGGCCAAAGCCCGGCAAATGATGACCATGCTGAGTGATGTGTTTCGTTATGCCCTCGACTCCAACAATGCCCGTGAGGTGCCATTGTCGGAAGAGCTAAAATTCATCCGCAATTATATCAGCATTCAGCAGGTGCGCTTCGGCAGCCGTCTGCAATACAAAGAAAACATCGACCAGGACTGCTTAAATCTGACCATTCCGCCTATGGTTTTGCAACCTTTGGTCGAAAATTCGGTTAAACATGGTATTACCCCCAAAGAAGAAGGGGGTACCATTACCGTAACCATAAAAAGGCAAAATGGCAAAGTAAAATTCAGGGTGGCTGACGATGGTATTGGCTTACGCAACAAAAACAAATTTGAGTGGAGCAATACGGGCGTGGGCCTGGTAAACTCTGACACCCGCCTGCAAAATATGTACGGCAAAGAGGCACGTTTGCAGATTATGGCCGGTGATGATGGTTTTGTGGTAGATTTTAATATTCCCGTAGATCATGAGTAAAATAAAGTGCGTGATAGTAGATGATGAGGAGCTGGCCCGCCAGTTGCTTGCTGAGTATCTGCAGGATTACGACCATATTGATATCGTAGCTGAATGTGCCAGTGGGCGCCAGGCCATCGAAAAAATTGATACCCTGGAGGCCGATCTGGTATTTTTGGATGTGCAGATGCCGGGGCTCGATGGCTTTGACGTGCTGGAAAACATCCGCACCAATCCGTTTGTTATTTTCTGTACCGCCTACGATAAGTACGCCATTAAAGCTTTTGAAAAAAATGCCATCGACTACCTGCTCAAGCCGCTTGATAAAGAGCGCTTCGACCAGGCCGTGCAACGCGCTACCGAGCGAATCAGGCAAAATGAAACCAACTTTACCCATATTCAGGAAGAAACCAGTGCCCGTGAAGTACAGGGCTATAGCAAAAACCTGTTTGTACAAAAAAATGAGAAGCTGGTAAACCTACCGGTTCAGAATATTGTGCATCTGGAGGCCTCAAAAGACTACACCATTATTTCTACCCAAACCGATCAGTTTGTTTCTTCACTGGGCATCAGCAAGCTTGCCGAAAAACTCGACCCGGAGATTTTTATCCGGATTCATCGCTCAACTATCATCAACCTGCAAAAACTGGCCGAGATAGAGCGCTATGGTGCTGGCAGCCTGGCGGCCCGCATGGAGAATGGCAAGGTATTCCCCATCAGCCGCTCTTATGCCAAAGCCATCAAAGAAAAAATCGTTTGACGCTCAGCTTTTGAACCAGTAATAGGGGGTAAGCAGAATGAGCACCGTAAACAGTTCAAGGCGCCCCAGCAGCATCAAAAACGACAACACCCATTTGCCTATGGCCGGCACATGGCTGAAATTACTAACCGGCCCCACCGT
This sequence comes from Cyclobacteriaceae bacterium, assembly GCA_015488485.1. Taxonomy (GTDB): domain Bacteria; phylum Bacteroidota; class Bacteroidia; order Cytophagales; family Cyclobacteriaceae; genus S012-113. Next base: position 9,607 of record WFNR01000025.1, read on the forward strand.
ACCGATACCCGGGCCGATATTGCCCAGGCAGGTGGCCACCGCCCCCAGCGAGCCTTCGAAATCCATGCCTACCCAAGCCATAATAATGGACCCCAGGGCGAAAATGAGAAAATAGATGATAATAAAGGCCAGCACGTTGAACGTAACCTCCTGACTGATTGCCTTGTTGTTGAGTCTTACCGGAATAACCGCTGCCGGGTGCAACTGGCGCTTCATTTCCAGAAAACTGTTCTTAAACAGAATAACATGCCTGACAATTTTAATACCTCCGGCTGTACTGCCGGCTGAGCCGCCTATAAACATAAGTGCCAGAAAAGCCATGGTAATAAGGGGAGACCAAATAGTGTAATCTTCCGACACAAATCCCGTGGTAGTTACAATGGATACCACCTGAAAGAGCGACTCCCGGAACGACTGCTCGAACGACTGCTCACTGGCGGCATGCACGAAACCGGTAATCAGAAAGGTGGCAATCAGCAAAAAGCTTATGTACACTACAAACTCTTCGTTGTTAAACACCTTGCGGAAGTTTCTCTTCAGCATAAAATAGATCAGGGTAAAGCTGGTGCCCGCCAGGGTCATGAAGACAATAATGATATATTGAATATAAGCCGAGTCATAGGCAGCAATGCTGGCATTCCTGGGCGAGAAGCCCCCGGTAGCCATAGTGGTGAGGCTGTGATTAATCGCTTCATAAAAACTCATACCACCGGTCATCAGCAGGATGGTTTCCAGGCCGGTAAGGCCCACATAGATAATCCACAACCGCTTGGCGGTGTCTTTTATGCGGGGCTTGAGTTTATCGGGTGAAATGCCGGGCGCCTCGGCCACAAACAACTGCATGCCGCCTATACCCAGTATGGGGAGTATGGCAATAGCCAGTACAATAATACCCATACCGCCTATCCACTGGGTCATGCTGCGCCATAGCAATATGCCCTTGGGCAACGATTCTATATCAGTAAGAATAGAAGAACCGGTGGTAGTGAATCCGGAAATGGTCTCGAAATAAGCATTGGTGATATCGGGGATGGCTCCGCTAAGCATAAAAGGCAACGACCCGAAAAAAGAAATAATAATCCAACCCAGACTTACCACCAGGTAGCCGTCATGACGCTTGAGTTCGCGTTTGGTATTGCGGTTGAGGATAAGCCAGGCCGGCAGGCCGGCCAGCAAATTAATGGCAGCAGCCAGCACCAACGGCTGCGGGTCTTCATGATAATAAAGAGAAAAAGGCACCGCCAGCAACATGGCCGCTCCATTGATAGTGAGCAAAAGCCCCAGAATGCTGAAGATGAGCTTAAGATTGAAGCGTTTCATGAGAAATACTCTTCCACCTGATGGATAGCCTCCGGTTTACACAAAACCACAGCCCGGTCTTTGGGCCTAAACTGAAAATTGCCCGTAGGAATAATGGCCTCTCCCTTGCGGATAACCCCGCCTACCACCACCGAATCGGGTAATCCTACATCGCGCAGAGTGTCAGTAGTAATTTTCGACTCTACCTTTACAATGAATTCCATAATCTCCGCTTCTACACCGTGAATAGAGGTCAGGTTGACGATATCACCCTTGCGGATATAGCGGAAAATAAAATTAGCGGCAATCAGCTTCTTGTTGATCATGGTATCTACCCCGATATTTTGTGACAAGTGGATATAATCCACATTTTCTACCAGAGCGATGGTTTTCTTCACCTGATGGTCTTTGGCCACCAGACAGGAAATAATATTGGTCTCGGAGTTGCCCGTTACGGCAATAAAAGCATCGGTTTCTTCCAGTCCTTCTTCCAGCAACAGGTCCACATCGCGGCAATCGCCATTTACCACCATCACATTGGGCAATTCATCGGCCAGGGCAAAGGCTTTGTTTTTATCCTGTTCTATCAGTTTTACCTTATAGCGCTTGCTTAGCCTGCGGGCGGCATGTATGCCCACCTTGCTGCCCCCTAACACCATAACACGCTTAAGTTCGTGGCGCTTTTCTTTCGATGCCATACTGATAATCTTCTCCACCCCCTCGGGCAGGGCCACAAAATAGGCGTGGTCATTGGCCTGGTATTTGGTATAGCCGTGCGGTATAATGGTCTTGTTGTTGCGCAATATGGCCACGGTATTGAACACATGCTTGTCGAGCATGCGCGAAGCCTCTACCAGGGTTTTGCCGTCAAATTCGCTGCCTTCATCAATATTCACCCCGATGAGCGACAGCTTGCCATTATCAAAATCGAAGGAGTCGGTAATGGCTACTTCCCGGAGCAGGCGCTTGATCTCGCGGGCTGCCAGCGACTCGGGTGAGATAATCTCATCGATACCCAGATCGTACAGATTAAGCTTGTCTTTACGAAAAAGAAACTCCATATTCTGTACCCGGGCAATGGTTTTTTTTGCTCCCAGATGTTTGGCGATTATGGCGGTAGAAATATTGGTCTCTTCCGATTGGGTAACGGCAATAAATAAATCCGCCTTGTTTACGTTGGCTTGTTCGAGTACTTCAAATGAGGTGGAACTGCCTTTAATCGTGATTACATCAAGGTGCTTGGAAGCATAGTTGAGCTTGTCTTCGGCCAGATCTATAATGCTGATTTCATGTTCTTCATAGGCTAAAAGTTTGGCCAAATGAAACCCGACATCTCCCGCTCCTGCAATTATAACTTTCATCTAAAAATCAATGCTAAAACAAATATATAGTCATAGGTTTAAGACCACCAAACAAATAAGCATCATTGTTAGGCTGCTTTTGCTTTCAGAAAGCATCCTGTATATGCTCTATTTGCCATTGGCTCTCCTCCCACAAAATGGCCATGATATCAAAGCGCAGGTCGCCCGGCCAGTTATGCCCGCAAGCATATTCCTGAGCGGCCACCACAATGCGTTCTTGCTGGTGCGTAGTGGCAAAAGCCTCTGGGTAGCCATAAGCAGCACTTTTACGCGTTTTTACTTCAACAAAAACCAGCTCATCGCCTTTTTCGGCAATAATATCAATCTCATAGCGCCCCTGCCGGTAGTTGCGCTCCCTGATCCGGTATCCCTGGTCAAGCAGGTGCTTCACTGCCAGGTCTTCGCCCAGCTTGCCGGTGGTCTGTTGCCGGGTCATAATTGTTGCTCGGCTTTGCCTTTGGTTAGCTTATATTTTGCTTTCCATATAATTTTTTTGGTTTGTGGTTGCAAACCGGATAAAAAGACAGCAAGATCATATGGCTAAAATAGAATAAATATTTTTTTCATAACTCCTGTTGTTTTAGAGTCCTGAATTCATTTTTCAACATCCTACCCTTCAGCCCAGTTTTCCCTGTCCAGGCTGCGGTACTGGATGGCTTCGGCCAGGTGTTCTATCAGAATATCATCGCTGGCCGCCAGATCGGCAATGGTGCGCGCCACCTTAAGAATACGGTCGTAGGCGCGGGCCGACAGGCCGAGGCGCTCCATGGCGGTTTTCAGCAGGACCCGCCCGGCCGGATTGATTACGCACAGCTCGCGCACCATTTGTGAGGGCATCATGGCGTTGGAAAACACAGCCGGATTGTCCTTGAAACGCTGCTGCTGGATGTTCCGGGCGGCCACCACCCGCTGGCGGATGTCGGCACTGCTCTCGGTTTTGCGGTTGTCAGCTATCTGGTCGAACGACACGGGCGTTACCTCTACATGCAGGTCGATGCGGTCGAGCAGCGGGCCGCTCACCTTGTTGAGGTAGCGTTGTACCACTCCGGGGGCGCATACGCACTCTTTTTCGGGGTGGTTGTAGTAGCCGCACGGGCACGGGTTCATGCTGGCTATCAACATAAAATTGGCCGGGAAGTCGAGCGATACCTTGGCGCGTGAGATGGTCACCCTGCGCTCTTCCATGGGCTGGCGCATCACCTCCAGCACGGTGCGCTTAAACTCGGGCAGCTCATCCAGAAAGAGCACTCCGTTGTGTGCCAGCGATATCTCGCCCGGCTGCGGATGGCCACCCCCGCCTACCAGGGCTACGTCCGAAATAGTGTGGTGGGGCGCCCGGAATGGCCTTTGGGCCATTAGGCTGGCATTGCTGCCCAGCCGGCCGGCAACCGAATGCACTTTGGTGGTTTCGAGGGCCTCCTGCAGGGTAAGAGGTGGCAGGATGGAGGGCAGGCGCTTGGCCAGCATGGTTTTGCCGGCCCCGGGCGGCCCGATCATGATTACGTTATGCCCCCCGGCAGCGGCTATCTCCAGGGCCCGCTTGATGTTCTCCTGGCCTTGTACATCGCTGAAATCCACCTGGTAGTTGTTGAGTTCATAAGCAAATACCTCACGGGTATCTACCACCAGCGGGGCTATCTGCTTGTCGCCCTGCAAAAAGGCGATGGCCTCCTGCAGGCTCTCTACGCCTATTACCTCCAGGTTATTGACTATGGCCGCTTCCGTGCTGTTTTCTTTGGGCAGGATAATTCCTTTGAACTTCTTGTTGCGCGCCTCTATGGCAATGGGCAATACCCCTTTAATAGGCCGCAACTGGCCGTCCAGGGCTATCTCGCCCATAATCATATACTTTTCTGCCTGGGGAATGTCTATCTGACCGGTAGTCATAAGCAGCCCGAGGGCTATGGGCAGGTCGAAGGCGGTGCCCTCCTTGCGGATGTCGGCAGGTGCCAGATTAACAATCACCTTGTTGTGCGGCATCTTGTAGCCGCTGGCCCGCACGGCCGATTCCACCCGGTGGGCGCTTTCTTTTACGGCACTGTCGGGCAGGCCGCTCATATGCACCCCCAGGCCACGGCCTACCGTAAGCTCCACGGTTACCGTAAAGGCATCTACGCCATATACCGCACACCCGAAAACCCTGGCTACCATATTAATCCTGCGATTCTACCTGCGGAGGCTCCTCACCGGCCCGGTCGGACGGTGGCGTGGCCGGCTCCTGCTGATTGTGTAAATCATATAAGGTGGCTTTGAGCTCCCGCTTTTCATCTTCCAGTTTGTTGATTTGTTTTTTGTGGTGGGCGCGGTCTTTCAGCATGGAAAAAAACACTATTAAAAATAACAGCAAGCCAAAGATGAAGTAATATTTCATCAGAAAAATGTAACCCTTCATTTCAATCAGAAAACCCAGATTATTCTGATAGTGCTCTACTATTAAAGACCCGATTAAGGCCATCACCGAATAGACGGCAAAGATGATCCAGAATATTTTGGTCGATTTTTTCATGGTTGGCAATAACGAGCGGTCAAATTAGCCAATTTTTACAAGCCGCCCAACAATTCCTGCTTATCTTCCTTTTTTTCAGTGGCGATAAGCAAATTTTATTGTACTTTGCCCGCCAAAATATTTGACATAATGAGTGTTTTACAAAAATTTGATCTTACCGATAAGGTGGCTGTTGTCACCGGGGCCAGCAAAGGCATTGGCCTGGCCATTGCGCGGGCGTTGGGCGAAGCGGGCGCCAGCGTAGTGGTATCCAGCCGTAAGCAGGAGGCCATAGAGCAGGCAGCAGCCGATTTGCAAAAAGACGGCCTGCAGGCCCTGCCCCTGGCCTGTCAGGTGGGGGAGGCAGCCAGCATGCAGGCCCTGGTGGACAATACCGTTAAGGCGCTGGGAGGCATTGATATTCTGGTAAACAATGCTGCTACCAATCCGGTGTTCGGCCCGGCCATACAAACCGACAGCGCGGCTTTCGACAAAATTATGCAGGTAAATGTAAAGGGGCCTTTTGAACTGGCCAAGCTGGTGTACCCACACATGCAGGCCCGTGGCGGAGGCAGTATTATCAATATCAGCAGCATTGGCGGCTTGCGGCCTGAGCCGTGGCTGGGCATTTACAGCGTAAGCAAGGCGGCCCTGCTCTCCTTAACCCAGGTATTGGCCAAAGAGTGGGGTGCCGATGGCATCCGGGTCAATGCCATCTGCCCGGGGCTGATCAAAACCAAGTTCAGCCAGGCGCTGTGGCAGGATGAGAAGATATTGCAACGAGTCATGCGCCAACAACCGCTTGCTATGCTGGCCGAACCGGAGGAGGTAGCCGGTATAGCCCTGACGCTGGCCAGCCCGGCCGGCCGCTTTATTACCGGGGCTACCTATACGGTGGATGGGGGTTTGAGCGTTTAAAAACAGCACAGTTTAGGATAAGGAAGAACAATGAACAAGGATTGATGGTCTTAGAAGATGCTTTACATTTCTTAAGCCATATAATGAAATGTCCCCTGTAAAAAGTCTGGCGTAAAGGGAGGATTAAGAATTTGAAACAGAAAATAACACCTGTTTCTTTTCCGGGAAACATTTATCTTTGTACAAGAAGTTACTAATAGATGAAGCCAAAATTTAGAATAGAATTTTTGGATGAGGCAGTGGAATTCTTAAATAAATTAAATGAGAAAGCGAGAGAAAAGATATATTACAACCTGAAAAAGTCTCAAATAACCAATGATATTTCACTTTTTAAAAAATTGAATGATGAAATATGGGAATTCAGGACTTTATATAAACGAACACATTACAGATTATTTGCTTTTTGGGATAAAACGGACAAAAAAGACACACTTGTGATAGCAACGCATGGAATTGAAAAGAAAACCTTAAAAACACCTAAAAAGGAAATAAACAAAGCTGAAAGGTTAAGAAAAAAATATTTTGAAGAACTAAACAAATAACATTATGAAAACCACAAGTTTAGACACTTTGATCGATAAACATATTGGTAAACCTGGCACTCCGGAAAGGGATAAATTTGAAAATGAGTTGCGGCTTGACATAATTGGAGAAACAATAAAACAAATAAGAAAAGAAAGGAACCTGACACAAGAACAATTAGGGAAATTAGTTGGCGTAAAAAAAGCCCAAATTTCCAAAATCGAGAACCATTTAACCGATGCGAGATTTGAAACAATACTTAAAGTATTTCGTGCCTTAAATGCCAGAATACGTTTTAATGTTGAACTGCAAAATAGAAATATTGAAATAATATAACAATCTACCTGTGTACACTAAAGTAGCGGGCAATACACTGGCTGTGAAACAAACAGGCGCCCTTTGGCTATAAACAACAATAAACCGGCACCCGTAAGGATGCCGGTCGATTTAGCCAACTAATAGAATTAGTTTACTCTTTAGCTGCCGCAAGCTATGCAGTCGTCCGGGTTATCGAGCGAGCAGGCCATGTCCGCCTGGTTTTGTGCCCTGATGGCTTCGGCATCAGGCTGCTGCTGTTGCTCCTTGGCCACGGTAAATTTGATAGCATCGGTAGCTGCCTTGGAGCGCAGATAATACATGCCCGTTTTCAGGCCCGCTTTCCAGGCATAGAAGTGCATGGAAGTAAGCTTGCCGAAGTTCGGATCCTGAATGTGGATGTTCATACTCTGCGACTGGCACACATAAGCCCCGCGGTCGGCCGCCATGTCTATAATGGTTTTCTGCGAAATCTCCCATACTGTTTTGTACAGGTCTTTGATATGCTGCGGTATTTCAGGGATATTTTGCACCGAGCCATTGGCAGCTATCAGCTTGTTTTTCATGTTCTCATCCCACAGGCCTAGCTCTATCAGGTCTTTGAGCAGGTGTTTGTTTACCACAATAAACTCACCCGAGAGCACCCTGCGGTTGTAGATGTTGGAGGTATAGGGTTCAAAGGTCTCGTTGTTGCCCAATATCTGCGAGGTAGAAGCCGTAGGCATGGGTGCCAACAACAACGAGTTGCGCACCCCGTGTTTTTTCACCTCCTTTTTCAGGGCGGTCCAGTCCCAACGCCCTGAATCGGGCGTAACCCCCCACATATCAAACTGGAAAATACCCTTCGATACCGGTGAGCCTTTGAAAGTTTCGTACGGCCCCTCCACCTTGGCCAAATCCTTGGAGGCCGTCATAGCGGCAAAATACATGGTTTCAAAGATATCCTTGTTCAGCTTGCGGGCCTCTTCCGATTCAAAAGGCAGGCGCAGCAGCAAAAAGGTATCGGCCAGCCCCTGAATACCCAGCCCTATGGGGCGATGGCGCTTGTTGGAACGCTCGGCCTCGGGTACCGGATAGTAATTGCGGTCGATCACCCGGTTCAGATTTTTGGTTACTGTGTAAGTTACCTCATACAGCTTCTGGTGGTCGAAGGTGCCGTCTTTTACAAACTTGGGCAAGGCAATGGAGGCCAGGTTGCACACTGCTACCTCATCGGGCGAGGTGTATTCGATAATCTCGGTACACAGGTTGCTCGACTTAATAGTGCCCAGATTTTTTTGGTTCGATTTTTTGTTGGCGGCATCCTTGTAGAGCATGTAGGGGGTGCCGGTCTCCATCTGTGCTTCCAGTATCTCAAACCACAGGTCCTGAGCCTTCACCTGCTCACGATAGCGCTCTTCTTTCTCATATTTTTCATAGAGGCGCTCAAACTCCTCACCATAGCAGTCTGCCAGGCCGGGCGCTTCGTTGGGGCAGAAGAGCGACCACATTTCATTGTTCTCCACACGCTTCATAAACAGGTCGGGTACCCACAGGGCATAAAACAGGTCGCGGGCTCGCAGTTCTTCTTTGCCGTGGTTTTTCTTCAGGTCCAGGAAGGCAAAGATATCGGCATGCCAGGGCTCCAGATAGATGGCAAAGCTGCCCTTGCGCTTGCCTCCGCCCTGGTCCACGTAGCGGGCGGTCATGTCGAAGTTGCGCAGCATTGGCACGATGCCGTTGGATACCCCATTGGTGCCTTTGATGTACGAGCCCGTGGCCCGGATGTTGTGGATGCTCAGGCCGATACCTCCGGCCGATTGTGATATCTTGGCGCATTGCTTCAGGGTGTCGTAGATGCCGTCAATGCTGTCTTCTTTCATGGTAAGCAAAAAGCAAGACGACATCTGCGGCTTGGGAGTGGCGGCATTGAAGAGCGTGGGGGTGGCATGGGTGAACCACTTTTCCGACAACAGGTTGTAGGTTTCGATTACCGAATCAATATCATCCATGTGGATGCCCACGGCCACGCGCATCAGCATGTGCTGCGGACGCTCCACCACCTTGCCGTCCAGCTTCATCAGGTAGGAGCGCTCCAGGGTGCGGAAACCGAAGTAGTCGTAGCTGAAGTCGCGGTCGTAGATGATGGTGGAGTCGAGCAGGGCAGCATGTTTCTTGATTACCGCGTAGGCTTCCTTGGAGATCAGGGCGGCATTTTCACCGGTTTTGGGGTCTATGTAGGTGTAGAGCCGCTTCATGGTATTGGAAAACGACTTGCTGGTGGTTTTGTGCAGGTTGCTGATGGCAATGCGGGCCGCCAGCCTGGCGTAGTCGGGGTGGGTAGTGGTAAGCGAAGCGGCCGTTTCGGCCGCCAGGTTGTCCAGCTCAACGGTGGTAACACCATCGTAAATACCGGCAATCACCTTTTTGGCAATATCTACCGGATTTATATAGCGGGTGTCGAGCCCGTAGCAGAGTTTCTCGATGCGGGCGGTAATCTTGTCAAATTTTACCGATTCGCGTCTTCCGTCTCTTTTTACAACTAGCATAGTGGTATGTGGTTAGGTGGTGGTATTTTAAAAGTCTTCGTCAAGAGTGAATTTGGGCGTTTCTTCTTCTACCTTACTGCTTACTCCGGCTTTTTTGTATTCACCCACGCGCTTTTCAAAGAAGTTGGTCTTGCCTTGCAGCGATATCAGCTCCATAAAGTCGAAAGGATTGGTGGCGTTGTACACCTTGTCGCAGTTGAGTTCCATTAGCAGGCGGTCGGCCACAAACTCAATGTACTGGCACATCAGCTCGGCATTCATGCCAATGAGTTTTACCGGCAGGGCATCGGTTACGAACTCTTTTTCGATGGCCACGGCATCGGTAATGATTTCGGTGACGCGCTCTTTGGGCAGCTTATTTACCAGGTGGTTGTTGTACAGCAGGCAGGCAAAATCACAGTGCAGGCCTTCATCGCGCGAGATGAGCTCGTTGGAGAAGCTGAGCCCCGGCATCAGGCCGCGTTTTTTAAGCCAGAAAATAGAGCAGAATGAACCGGAGAAAAAGATGCCTTCTACCGCGGCAAAGGCGATCAGGCGCTCGGCAAAGCTGCCCTCGTCAATCCAGCGCAGTGCCCATTCGGCCTTCTTCTTTACAAAAGGCATGGTTTCGATAGCATTGAACAGGCGGTCTTTCTCCTTGCTGTCCTTTATATAGGTATCGATCAGCAGCGAGTAGGTTTCGGAGTGGATGTTTTCGATGGCAATCTGAAAGCCGTAGAAAAACTTGGCTTCGGTATATTGCACCTCGGCCACAAAGTTCTCGGCCAGGTTTTCGTTTACGATGCCATCGCTGGCGGCAAAAAAGGCCAGCACGTGGCTGATAAAATGGCGCTCCCCGTCATTGAGGTTTTCCCAGTCCTTGAGGTCCTGGCTCAGGTCAATCTCCTCAGCCGTCCAGAAGCTGGCCTCGGCCTTTTTGTAAAACTCCCAGATGTCGTTGTGCTGGATGGGAAACAGCACGAACCGCCCCTTGTTCTCCTTGAGGATCGGTTCTTCTACTGCGGTACTCAATTGTTCTGCCATTGGCTTCGGTGTTTTATTTTTTTACACATAGTACTCCTTACGCATCAAACAACAATGCTTCCTTTCGAAGCGCCTGGTTAAGCCCAATAGCGATCGAAAGTTTGCCGATCTAATAAGGGGGATTGGTAAGGATACCTTCTACAAAAAAGAATAAACTTTGGGTAAAAGTCAAACCATATTTGGCAAAAATTTTTGAAAAAATTTACAGCCCTCGAAACATCTAAAATACACCATAATTTACTGATATACAGCGCATTGATTTTATTAACAAAAACTTAACATTTAAACCGTAGTTCCGCGCAGAGGACTTTTGCAGGGTTGTGAAATGTAAGTGGTAGAAAAGCCATTGGTATGGGCAAAACAAGCCCCCGAAAGCAATAGAATGGGGCCGATGTTGGCAAAACATAAAATAAGTGCTACATTTGCACTCCGATTTTAAGAACGATAAAATTAACTACACAAAAACATTCGATGTACGCAATAGTTGACATAGCCGGAAAGCAGTTCAAAGTAACGCAAGACCAATTCGTTTTTGCACCCAAAATGCAAGGCGAAGAAGGCGCTTCCGTGGAGTTCGACCAGGTGCTGTTGATAGACAACGATGGCCAGGTTGACGTTGGCACTCCTACCGTAAAAGGAGCTAAGGTTTCGGGTAAAATCCTGGAGCATGTAAAGGGCGACAAGGTGATCGTCTTTAAGAAGAAAAGGAGAAAAGGGTACCGGGTGAAAAATGGTCATCGCCAGGAGTACACCAAGGTATTAATTGAAAAAATAGCAAAGAAGTAAAACCATGGCACATAAGAAAGGAGCAGGTAGTTCGAAAAACGGTCGCGAGTCGGAAAGTAAACGACTGGGCGTGAAGATCTATGGCGGCCAGATGGCCATTGCCGGCAACATTATTGTGCGCCAGCGTGGCACCGCCCATCATCCGGGGCGCAATGTGGGTATGGGCAAAGACCATACGCTGTTTGCCCTGAAAGACGGCATCGTGCGCTTTAAGAAAGGGCGCAACAACCGGTCGTTTGTACATGTAGAAGAGGTGAGTGACCAATAAACCATCCTCTTTTTAAAGACCTTTAAGGAAGCACGGCATGATTGTCGTGCTTTTTTTGTTGGCTGATCGTATTTGGGCGGCTGCCTATCTCTTGCTACCTTGGTGGTTATGAAGACTCCCGCTACCCTCCTGCTGGCAGGTATGCTGCTGTTGGCCATCGAATGGCCCCTTGCCGCTCAGGAGGCCTGGGGCTTGCAGGCCGGCATCAATGTGAGTGTGCTGGGCACTACGGGCACCTATCAGCCGCGTTTGGGCTGGCATGGTGGCCTCTATTACAGCCAGCACAACGATGTGCAGTTTGGCTGGCAGGTGGGGTTGCAGTATTCCTTGCAGGGAGCGCGCATCAACAACGGCTACAACGGCCGCCTGAGCTATCATTACCTCAACCTGCCCTTGCTGCTCCGTCTGTATTTTTCAGGCCCCTATTATATCGAGGTAGGGCCGCAGGGCGGCTACTTGCTCAATGCCCAATACCGCGAACAGGGTGGCTATAGCGAAAGCAAAACCGCAGTGGTGCAAAAATTCGACATCCAGGCGGTAGCCGGCATCGGCCGCGAGCAGGATGACGGCAGCACCCTCGGCATGCGCTTTGCTTTCGGCTTTACCAATACCTCGGGGGCTTCGGTAGGCAACGACTTTGTGGCCCGCAACCTGGTATTGCAATTGTATTATGCACCGGCTTTTAATCATAAAAAATGAACACCATAGGCAATATTATCTGGATAGTATTCGGGGGCTTTCTGATCGCCCTGATGTACCTGCTGGGCAGCCTGCTGCTGATGCTGACCATTGTTGGCATCCCCTTTGGCATCCAAACTCTCAAAATGGCCAATCTGGCGCTCTTTCCCTTTGGCCGTGAGGCGGTGCAGGGCGAGCGGGCCGGGGGCTGCCTGTATATTGTTATGAACATCATTTGGTTGCTGGTGGCCGGTATTGAAATAGCCCTTACCCACCTGGTGCTGGCTTTGCTGTTTGCCATTACCATTATCGGCATTCCGTTTGCCCTGCAGCACCTGAAGCTGGCTTACCTGGCGCTGGTGCCATTCGGCATGGACATCCGGGCCACCCGTTAACCCTGGCGGCCGTGAAGTCCTCCGACAAAAGCCTCTACTTTGTGGCCCTGGTGCCCGCCCCGCCCCTGTATGATGAACTAATGGCCATCAAGGAAGACTTCCGGCAGCGCTACCACAGCAAAGCCGCCTTGCGCTCACCACCCCATATCACCCTGTATATGCCGTTTAAGTGGCGCCCCGACCGCGAG
>WFNR01000026.1 GCA_015488485.1 Cyclobacteriaceae bacterium
CTTAAGTGCCCGCCCTGTGAATCAGAAGATGAACTACTACAGGTAGCCGACTTGTTTGATATTGACCTATTTAAAAAATTACTTGGCGAACAATAATCCCGACCATTATGAAATTCATTGCCACAACCATATTGACACTATCATTACTTGGCAACGGCCATGCCCAGGATATCCTGGCATCGCTTGATGCCGCCCAATCGGCCTATGCAGCCGGCAATAGCCAGCAGGCCCGCCAGCATCTACAACAAGCCCTTATCGACCTGAACGTACGCCTCGGTCATCAGGTGCTGGCCACTTTGCCGACTACCCTCGGAGGATTGGCAATCAACCAGAATGAAGAAACCGTAGTAGGCGGCACCGGCTTTGCCGGCCTGATGATCAGCCGTACTTATAGCAACGATACCAAGCGTATCAAAATAACCATTGCCAACGACTCTCCCACGATGAGTATGGTGAGTTCTTTTCTAAGCAACGATATGCTAAGCGGTATTATGGCCTCGCAAACCGGCCAGAAAAAAGTGGTGGTAAGCGGCTACAAGGGCATGCTTGAAAAAAGCGACTACGATGACGATACGGTAGCCTACACCTTAAATATACCCCTGGAGGAGTCCTTGTTTACCCTGGAAGCCCGCGGCTTTGCCAGTGAAAACGAGGTGCTCGACCTGGCACAACAAATTGACCTGCGCAAGATAGCCGGCCTGCTGCACTAAAATGCCACTCATAATAATTCGATTGCCGGAGGCTTACAGCTATATTACCTTTAGCTGTAAACCTATCCTTCTATGATCAAAAATGTATCCTTCTTCGTGCTGGTCGCCATCCTGCTGGCCGGCTGCTCGCAACCCGATTATGACGTAATCATCCGCCACGGCCTGGTGTACGATGGTAGTGGCCGGCCACCCGTACAAGCCGATGTGGGCATCCGGGGCGATACCATTGCCTTTATCGGTGACCTGAGTGATAAAACGGCCAAAGAGGAATACGATGCCACAGGTCAGGCGGTAGCACCCGGTTTTATAAATATGCTGAGCTGGGCTACCGTAAGCCTGATCGAAGACGGCCGCTCACAAAGTGATATCCGCCAGGGCGTCACCCTGGAGGTGATGGGCGAGGGCTCTTCCATGGGGCCGCTCAACGAGGCCATGAAACAAGAAATACTGGCCAACCAAACCGATATCAAATATGATGTAAACTGGACAACGCTGGGCGAATACCTGCAAATGTTGGAAGACAAAGGTGTTTCTACCAACGTGGCCTCATTCATCGGCAATGCCACCGTACGGAAAAATATCCTGGGTAATGACAGCCGTAAGCCTACTCCTGCCGAACTCGAACAAATGAAAGCACTGGTACGCCAGGCTATGGAAGAGGGCGCCATGGGTATCTCCTCCTCGCTGATTTATGTACCCAGTATGTACTCCGATACCCAGGAACTGATTGAGCTGGCCAAAGTGGCGGCCGAATATGACGGTATGTATATTTCGCACATCCGCGGTGAGGCACACACCCTGCTACCGGCCGTACAGGAGTTGATCACCATAGCCCGTGAAGCCGGTATTTGGGCGGAAATCTACCACCTGAAAGCCTCCGAGAAGCCCAACTGGGGCAAACTCGACTCGGTAATAGCCCTGGTAGAGGCCGCGCAGGCTGCCGGGCTGCATATTACGGCCGATACGTACACCTACCCGGCCAGCTCTACCGGCCTTAATGTAGTGCTGCCGCAGTGGGCCAAAGACGGGGGCCATGATTCCACCATGGCACGCTTCAAAGATCCGGTGCTGCGCCAGCGGGCTATCAACGAGGTGCGCTTTACCTGCTCACCCGACAGCACGTTGCTGGTAGGCTTCCGCAATCCGGCCTTGCGCAAGTACATAGGCATGAGCGTAGGCCAGATAGCCCGCGAACGCGGCATCAGCCCCGAGCAAGCGGTGGTTGACCTGATTGAAGAAGATGACAGCCGCATTCAGGCAGTGTATTTTACTATGTCGGAGAGTAATATCCGCAAGAAAATAGCCCTGCCGTGGGTGAGCTTCTGCTCCGATGCCGGCTCCTATACCAACGAGGGCGTATTTCTTAAGCAAAGCACCCACCCACGGGCCTACGGCTCTTTTATACGTGTGTTGGGCAAGTACAGCCGCGATGAAAAAGTGATTCCGCTGGAAGAGGCCATCCGCAAGCTGTCGTACCTGCCGGCTACCAACCTGAAGCTGAAAAGGCGCGGCCTGCTGGCACCGGGCTATTATGCCGATGTGGTGGTCTTTGACCCGGCTACCGTACAAGACCATGCTACCTTTGCCGAACCGCATCAGTATGCTACCGGAGTGAGCAATGTATGGGTAAATGGCATACGGGTATTGCAGGACGGCCAACATACCGGTGCCCCTGCCGGTCGTTTTATCAAAGGCCCCGGTTACCGGCAAGGTAAGTAGCGTCTTTTACAGGTAAAATTTTTCCGTTCAAATGACCTGAGTCCTGTTATTTTTAAGCGAAATATTTGTATCTTGTTGGCCCTTTACAAACGCACAAAAATTGTATAGCCATGAGCAAATTTGACAGCAAACACATAAAGAATGTCGCCTTTGTAGGCGCCCACAAAAGCGGTAAGACCACCCTGGTAGAAACCATGCTCTTCGAAGCCGGCCTGATAAACAGGCGCGGCACTATCGAAGGCAAAAATACTGTTTCTGACTACCACGAGATAGAAAAAGAACGCGAGATGACCATCTTTGCCACTCCGGTGCATACCGAGTGGCGCAATTACAAAATTAATATTATCGATACCCCGGGCTCGGATGATTTCATCGGTGAAATAGCCTCGGCCATGCGCGTAGCCGACACCGTAGCCATGGTGGTAAATGCCCAACATGGTGTGGAAGTAGGCACCGAAATCATCTGGAACTATACCGATCGCTTTCGCAAGCCTACCCTTTTTGTCATCAACCAGATAGATCACCCCAAAGCCAATTTCGATGAGGCTTATCAGTCTATTGTTACGCATTTTGGCAAAAATGCCACCCTCATACAATACCCGTTGGTAGTAGATGGCGCCCAGTGTATAATAGATGTGCTGAAAATGCGCATGTACAAATTCGGCCCGGAAGGTGGCAAACCGGAAAAGCTTGATATCCCTGATAGTGAAAAAGACAAAGCCGAAGCCCTGCATAACGAACTGGTAGAAAAGGCAGCCGAAAATGATGAGGAGCTGATGGAGTTGTACTTCGACAAAGGCACTTTGGATGAAGGCGAAATGCGCCAGGGCATCAGGCTGGGCATGAAAAACCACGATCTCTTTCCTATATTCTGTGTTTCGGCCCTCAAAGACATGGGCAGCGGCCGTCTGATGGGCTTTATTGACAATGTAACACCATCGGCCATCGACCTGGAGAACGAGCAAAGTGTGGAAGGCGAGCAAATCATTGCCAACCCCGATCAGCCCACCGCCCTGTTTGTGTTTAAAACCCTGCATGAGCCCAACCTGGGGCAAATCTCATTTTTCAAAGTAATGTCGGGCAAAATCAAAACGGGCACCAAACTGGTAAACTCCCGCACCGGCACAGACGAAATCATCAACCAGTTGTTTATTATGGATGGCAACAAGCGCACGCCTGTAGATGAATTTACCAGTGGCGATATCGGAGTAACACTCAAGCTCAAACAAACCGAAACCAACGACACCCTGCATGAGCCGGGCAAGAAAATTACCGTCAAGCCCATTGTGTACCCGGAGCCACGTATCAGGCGGGCAATCAAGGCTGTCAAAACCAGCGATGAGGAAAAACTTGTGGAGGTACTGAAGAAAATGAGCAGCCAGGACCCGACCATCAGGGTAGAGTATTCTCACGAGCTGAAACAACTCATCATCCATTGCCAGGGCGAACTGCACCTGGCCACCATCACCTGGATGCTGAAAAATATTCATGGTATTGAGGTAGAACTGAGTCAGCCCAAAATATCTTATCGTGAAACCATCCAGCGCGCTGTTTCGGCTAACTACCGCCATAAGAAACAATCGGGCGGAGCCGGACAGTTTGGTGAAGTGCATCTGAAAATAGAGCCTTACTACGAAGGCATGCCTGAGCCGGAAGGCTTTAACATCCGCGGTAAGGAAGAGATAGACCTCGAGTGGGGCGGCAAGCTGGTTTTTTATAACTGTATTGTAGGCGGAGTGATAGATGCCCGCTATTTACCTTCCATCCTGAAAGGCATAATGGAAGTAATGGAAGAAGGACCGCTCACCGGCTCGCGCTGCCGCGATGTACGGGTAATGGTCTATGACGGCAAAATGCACTCGGTCGATTCCAACGATATTTCCTTTAAAATTGCCGGGGCTCATGCCTTTAAAGAGGCCTTTGTCAATGCCAACCCGCAACTGCTGGAGCCTATCATGGATCTGGAAGTACAGGTACCTGAGGCACTAATGGGCGATGTGATGACCGACCTGCAGGCACGCAGAGCTATTATTCTGGGCATGGACAGCGTGGGCACTTATCAGCGTATCAAGGCTAAGGTGCCGCTGGCCGAGATGCACGGCTATAGTACAGCGCTGCGGTCGCTGACGCAAGGGCGGGCCAGCTTTTCGAGTAAATTTGCCGAGTACGCTCCGGTACCCCCCAATATACAACAAGAGGTAATTACCGCTCATAAACAGGAAGTGGAGGCAGAGTAAATTTTGAATTTCGGTTACTTATTTTAGTTTTGTCACATAAACTAAAAAAATAATCGAATTTGGCTTACAAGAATAGTATTTTACTATGGCTGGGGAGCATATTGTTTGCTCCCTTTGCTGTATGGGCGCAGTGCCCCACGGTAGCTCCCAGTGGTACAGGAGCCTGCCGTATCGGCCCGGGTAGCGTAACACTGCAAGCCAGCGGCTCTACCGGTTATTATAGTTGGTATGATGCTACCGGTGGCACTTTCTATGGCAACGGCACTTCTTTTGAAACTCCATATATTAGCACTACAACAGATTTTTATGTGGCAGCCGCCAATGCCAACAGTAATTTGCTGTTCGATGGTGTGGATGAGTACGTGAATATCGGCAACCAGGCCAATCTGCAGATTACCGGTGATTTGACTATCGAGATGTGGCTCAAGCCCACCGATTTCGCTGCCCGCAGAAACCCTTACGCCAAGGCCTATGGCGGGGAGGGCACCATTACCCAGGAAACAGACGGAACCTTAAATTTCTACTATGGCACTTCAGGTGGTGATGCTTCTCCCTATCAAGGCTTTAATTCCGGCACTGCTTTAAATCTAAATGAATGGAATCACATAGCTATAGTGCGCGACCTAACCAATGGCCAGTTGTATTGGTATATAAACGGGATATTGACCAACTCCGCAGCCGCCTCCTATGCTGCCGCTACAGCCGGTACTAATCCGGTGTATATTGGCAGTGGCTATGTGAGCAACTATGCCGGCAGTATTGATGAAGTGCGGGTGTGGAATGTGGCCCGCAGTCAGGCCGATATTCAAAACAATTTGAACCTGTGCCTGACCGGCACTGAACCGGGGCTGGTAGCCTATTGGCAGTTTGACGACAATGGCGGTACCACCCTCACCGACTCCGGGCCAAATGGCTATGATGGTATTCTTACCAACATGGAGGTTACCGATTGGAATACCAATTCGGTCGACAAGTCATGCCCTTCTTGTGAATCGGCCCGCACAGCAGTAACAGCCACTGTTGTGGCCGGCACCCAGGTGGATCTGGGGCTTGACAGATGTTTCGATGTAAGCGAAACCCTTGATGCCGGTGCCGGTTATGCCAGTTATCTCTGGCAAGACGGCTCTACCGGTCAAACTTTTACCGTAACCACAACAGGCACCTATTATGTGCAGGTAACCGATGGCAGTGGCTGTATTGACCAGGACACCGTACGCCTGACACTGAATCCATCCTCACCAACAGGTACCGGTGGATGCCGCATCGGCCCGGGCTCCGTAACCTTAAGCGCCAGCGGTTCTACCGGCAATTACAATTGGTACGATGCTGCCACCGGAGGCAATTACCTGGGCAACGGTACTCCATTCAATACCCCCGATATTACCACTACCACTGATTTCTATGTGGCGGCAGCACCTGTACAATATTCCCTTGATTTTGACGGAGTAGATGACTACGTTGATCTGGGTAACCCGGCCGAGCTGCAGATTACCGGTGATATGACCATTGAGATGTGGCTTAAGCCTACCGATTTCAGTGCCCGCAGAAATCCCTATGCCAAGGCCTACGGAGGAGAAGGCACCATCACCCAGGAAACAAACGGCACCCTATCCTACTATTATGGTACTGCCGGCACCAACAGCAGCCCTTATCAGGGCTTTGGCTCGCAGGTTGCACTAACTATTAATGAATGGAACCACATCGCCATTGTCCGCGACCTGACCAATGGCACACTCTATTGGTATATAAATGGAATATTAACAGCTTCAACTGCAGCAAACTACTCCGCTGCAACCAAAAGCGGCAACTCAGTCTATATTGGCCAGGGATATGTAAGCAACTACACCGGCCAAATAGGCGAAGTGCGGGTATGGAAGACTGCCCGTACAGCTACTGAGATTCAAAATAACATCAACTCCTGCTGCGACTGTATCAACAACAGCAATCTGGTGGGGTATTGGGACTTTAATGACGGCCCCGGCAGCACTACACTTTCAGACCTTACCACTAATGGACTGGACGGTACGCTTACCAACATGGACCCGGCCAACGACTGGCTTACCGATGCCCCTCCCCATAGCTGCGAAAGTTGTGAAAGCCCCCGCGTAGCTGTTACCGCTACCGTATCGGCCGGCACACCGGTAAACCTGGGCAGTGATGCTTCGCTGGTTTGTAGTGGCAGCGTAACGCTCGATGCCGGAGCCGGTTATAGTTCTTATCTGTGGCAGGACGGCTCGACCGCGCAAACACTCACCGTAAACAATGGCGGTGTATACTGGGTAGAAGTGCAGGACGGAGCCGGCTGTGTAGATCAGGATACCATTGTCTTTATCGATGGCGGTAGTGCCGGCACTGCCCTGGATTTTGACGGGGTTGATGATTACGTGGACATCGGCAATCCAGCTGAGTTGCAAATCACCGGTGACCTGACCATCGAGATGTGGCTCAAGCCTACCGATTTCAGTGCCCGCAGAAACCCCTATGCCAAGGCCTATGGAGGAGAAGGCACTATCACGCAGGAAACAGACGGCACGGTTACCTTTTATTATGGCACCTCAGGGGGTAATGCTACTCCCTACCAAGGCTTTGCGTCAGGAACTGCTCTTAATCTGAATGAGTGGAATCATATAGCAATAGTGCGAGACCTGACCAACGGGCAGTTGTATTGGTACATTAATGGTGAACAAACCAATACCACAGCCGCCAACTATGCCGCTGCCCAATATGGTGGCAACAGCGTGTATATAGGCCAAGGCTATGTAAGCAACTATGCCGGACAGATAGATGAAGTGCGCATCTGGAACACCACCCGTACCCTTACCCAAATACGTGACAACATAGGCAAAAGGCTGATCGGCACCGAGGCCGGTCTGGTAGCCTACTACCGCATGGATGATGGAGCTGGCACCACCCTCACCGATGCCACCCTGAACGGGCTCAACGGCACCCTTACCAATATGGACCCCGCCACCGATTGGGTGGTAGCCACCGCCCCCATTGGTGACCTCACCGCTTCTTTGTTTACCAGCAGTTGGAGCGGACAAACTATCAACATGACACCCTGCGGGCGTGATGATGCCACAGTAAGCAGCGTGGCAGGCATCCCTACCGGGGTACTGCTCTACTATGTAGGCACGGTACCCAACGATGTAACCGGCATCAACGGACTGGGCAACAACGACCGCTATTTTGGCGTGTGGAAATTTAATGACAATACGGCCACCTATACTTTTGTATATAACTATACCAACAACCCGCATATCGACTTCTCTGATGAGGCCAACCTGGTATTGTATAGCCGGGCCGACAATGCAGCTACACCCTGGACAGACAGTGGTGCCACCCAGGACCTGGTAGCGCATACCTTTACTGCTACCGCCCAGAGTACTGAATTTATCATCGGCTCCAACGGACTGCCGCTGCCGGTTACGCTGATAAGCTTCACCGCCTCAGCCCAACGCGACCATGTGTACCTGCAATGGCAAACGGCCTCGGAGATCAACAACGACTATTTCGAATTGCAAAGGGCTACCGATCCGGAGCAGTTTGCAAGTATTGCCAAAATAACCGGGGCCGGCACTACCACTACACCGAATCAATATGATTATCAGGATTTTACAGCACCCAACGGCCTGCTGTACTACCGCCTTAAACAAACCGATTTTGACGGCACAACATCCTACTCCAACATTGTATCCGTACAATACAACGGCAATAACAGAACGTACCTACAAGTGTACCCCAACCCGGCCAGGTCTAACCAGGCGGTGATCAGCGGCCATAATTTTAGTCCCAAAACCACCGTAACTGTCACCTTATTTGGTTCAGGTGGTCATCTCACTGGCACTACAGAGGTGATGACCGACCGGAACGGTTCGTTTACCCTGCAACTGGCGGATGTGGGCGTTCCGAAAACTGGTTTGTATATCCTGCGCGCCTATGATAACAGGCGGGCGGCCACTACTAAGCTGATAATAAAATAACACGCAGCAGCCGGGCTTGTTTTTAGAATAAATATTCCTACCTTTGCACTCCGAATTTTAAAACTATTAATTTATGAAAAATTACGAGACGGTATTCATTTTAACTCCCGTTTTGTCTGATGAACAGATGAAGGATGCTGTCAAGAAGTATGTAGAGCTGTTGAAAAAAATGGGCGCCAGGATCGTTAACGAAGAGATCTGGGGTCTGAAGAAGCTGGCTTACCAAATCCAGCACAAATCAACCGGCTTTTACAATCTGATTGAATTTGAAGCTGAACCTTCTGTTATAGACAAACTCGAAACGGAGTATCGCAGGGATGAGCGCGTAATGCGTTTTCTTACGGTAACACTCGACAAGCATGCGCTGGCTTACAATGAGAAGCGCAGGAAAGGCGAGTTCAAGAAAAAGAAATCTGAAGACAAAAAGGAGGTAGCAGCATGACACTACAAAACGAACACGTAAAGAGGCAAGATGCCAAACCGAAGTACTGCCGCATCAAGAAGGCCGGTATCAAGTACATCGATTACAAAGACCCGAATTTTCTGATTCAGTTTTTGAACGACCAGGGCAAGATTCTGCCACGCAGACTTACCGGTACCAGTTTGAAGTATCAGAAAAAAATTGCCCAGGCAATTAAGCGAGCCAGACACCTGGCCATTTTGCCTTACGAAACGGACTCAATAAGATAATTTAGCCATGGAAGTAATACTAAAGCAAGATATTCCCGGCCTGGGTTACAAATACGATACCGTAAAAGTAAAGCCGGGCTATGGCCGCAACTACCTGATTCCGCAGGGCTATGCCATCCTGGCCAACAAGGCCAACCGCAAGATGATCGAAGAAAACATCAGGCAGGCGGCCCACAAAGCGGAGAAGATTAAGGCCGATGCCCAGGCCAAAGCCGAAAAAATGCAGGAGCTGAACATTGAAATCGGTGCCAAGGTTGGCGAAAGCGGTAAGATATTCGGAGCGGTAACGCCCCTGCAAATTGCCGAGGCCCTGAGCAACAACGGGTTTGATATTGACCGCAGGCGTATCAAGATTGTAGGTGAAATAAAAACCACCGGTGAGTACACCGCGCTGGTAGAACTGCACCGTGAGGTTACAGCCGAAATAAAATTTAAGGTTGTAGCCGAATAACAGCATAATACGTTTTCAAAAAAAGGCTGTCTCTTTTAGGGGCAGCCTTTTTTCGCTTTTATATATCTTTATAGCATGAACTGGCATACTCCCCTGCCACTACTCGATACCGGCAAGAAAATAGATCTGGCACAGCCGCTTGTGGCCCTGGGCTCTTGTTTTGCCACCCATATTGGTCAGCGGTTACAAACCAACAAGTTTAATATCCTGCTAAACCCTTTCGGCACCCTGTTCGACCCCTACTCCATCAACCGGCTGCTTACCTACAGCTTTACTCACACCTTGCCCGATAGCATTCATGACGTGCAGGTGGAGGGCACCTGGCGTAACCTGGAGGTGCACAGCACTTTGGCCGCCACCAGCCAACCAGCACTCAGAAACAAGATTAAAAAAGCCGTAAAAACCACCGGGCAAGCCTTGCAGGCTGCCAAATGGCTGATTATTACCTTTGGCACCGCCCGCATATATCGCTACCAAGCCAGCGGTCGGCATATTGCCAACTGCCATAAGCTACCGGCCGGCCGCTTCACCCGCGAAATGGCCACCCCGGATAACCTGCTTGATGATACCGCTCGTATCTTCGACCTGCTGTTTCAGCATAACCCTGACTTGCAAATAATTGTGACGGTAAGCCCGGTGCGGCATATCAGGGACGGTCTGACCACCAACAGTCTGAGCAAAGCCACCCTGCGGCTGCTGTGCCATCAGCTCAGCGAACGGTTCAGACAGGTGCATTACTATCCGGCCTACGAACTGATGCTGGACGACCTGCGCGATTACCGCTTTTACCAGGCCGACATGATACACCCCAACGAGCAAGCTATTGACTACATCTGGGAGCATTTTAGCCATAGTTTTTTTAACCAAAAAACCCAGTCTTTTATCAAAAAATGGCAAGCCATCCTTAAGGCACTGCAGCACCGGCCTTTCAACCCGCATACCACTGCCCACCGGCAGTTTCTGCAAAGTACCCTGAAAAAACTACAAACACTGACAGGTACGGTAGATACAAGTAGCGAAATAAAACAGATAGAACGACAACTGGCTCAATTGTCTTGAGCAATGCTTGATGCTTGGCAACCAATATGGTAGTTTTGAACAAACTCACCGAAGGTGGCCAGCAGCAAATCAACAACTAAACCTAATATCCGGCAGCAACTCTTTGCCGAGGTAATACTACCTCTGCCCCTGCCTAAGCTCTTTACCTATCTGGTACCTGATGAGTTGGCCAGCGAAATAGCTGTCGGCTGCCGGGTGGTGGTGCCTTTCGGGCGCAACCAACTGCATACCGGGGTGGTCTTTCAACTACACCAGCAACCGCCTGAGAGCTATGAAGCCCGGCCAATAATCGAACTGCTGGAGGCAGAACCCTCTGTCAACCGGTTGCAGCTCGATTTTTACCAGTGGCTGGCAGGCTATTACCTGTGCACCCTCGGAGAGGTGCTACATGCCGCCCTACCTGCCGGGCTCAAAATCAGCACTACCTCCCTGGTGCAGCGCAACCCCCATTTTGAGGAAGAAAAAACAGTGCTTTCGCTGGAAGAGCAACTGGTGATGGAGCACCTCTCTGACGACCAACTGGTGGAGTCTGCCAAACTAGAACGCATCACCGGCAAGCAGCGGCTATCGGCCGTGCTGAAAAGCCTGGCACAAAAGCAGGCTGTTCTGCTGGTCGATCATATCAGGGAGAAGTATACCCCGAAGTTAAAAAAACACTTACGTCTGGCCCCGGCTCTGGCCAGCGACCCGCAGGCGCTGGAGCAGACTATGGCCGGACTGGAGAAAAAGCCCAAGCAACTGGAAGTGCTGCTGCACTACCTACAACGGGTTCC
>WFNR01000027.1 GCA_015488485.1 Cyclobacteriaceae bacterium
ATTCTATTTCCTAAACTCTCAATCCCATATTCCAACGGCTCTGTGGTTACAGCTTGTCAATAATGCCTTGGAGAAGGCGAAATAATAAGCTTATAATTACCCAAAATACTTATGCATAAAATAGCAGATGTTAAAAAGTTTATATATTTTTGTTTGAGAATATATATTATTAAATAATAATAGAGTATCAAATGATTAAAGAAAGAACAGAAAGCAGATCCGCCACAGAGCGTTACAGAAAACTTGTACGTATTTTGGGCAAGAAGTACATTAAATCTAACATTGAGAGCCCTTACGATTACATAACAATTGCTACCAAAGGGGTGGATTCCAACGTTATTCTTAACTTTCGGAAATATTTTGATATTTCCCGTGAATTCACTGCAGACCTGCTAAATATATCCGAACCCACTATTTACCGATGGATTCGAGGAAATAAAAAGTTGGAAAAAAATTATTCGATTCAGCTTTTCGAATTGGCTGACTTATTTCTTTATGGAACCGAAGTCTTTGGTGATAAAGAAAATTTCTTTAAATGGATAGAACTACCAAATACAGCTCTTGGTGGCCTGAAACCAAAAGAATTGTTGGAACTTCCCGGTGGTATAGCCAAAGTCAAGGACTTGTTGGGAAGAATTGAATATGGGGTATATAGTTAGGTCATTGTGATTGTTTACAGAATAACCAATAGCACAAGGGCGTCCGACATCAGTGGTTATGGGGCATCTGTTTATCCCGGGCGTTGGAATAAGAAAGGAACATTTGTGTTATATACAGGGGAAAGCAAAGAAATAGCGCTGCTCGAAAGCATCGTTCATATACCACCTATGATGATACCAGAGCTGGACATACTAACTATTGAAATCCCCGATAATTCCATGACTGTGCTAACTCCTGAAGATTTGCCACCGAATTGGTATCGGTTTCCGGCCCCAACAGTTCTTGCGGAAATAGGCCAACAATGGATAAATGAGGGCAAGACTTTAGCATTAAAGGTACCTAGTAGTATTATACACTCGGCAAATAATATTATCCTTAATTGCAAGCATAACGACTACCATACCGTGAAAATTCTAAGTCAGCAAAAATTTTATTTTGATTCCAGGTTACGTAAATAAATCCGTTACCTACTATGCAAAACATGCATCCGCAAATCAAACGGGTCGGTGTGCTGCTGTACCTGATCGAGAAAATCTGCCTCCGGAATGGCCAGATAATTCAGATAACGCTCCTGTGGGATGCCGCCCGGGAAAGCGTACTCCTTTAGCCAGGCCAGCCGTTGCATCGCCTGCTGCTGCTGGCGCTTCACCGCCCTTATCATTTTGGTCTCTATTTTATCCAGATCGGCCAGGTGCTTTTTCAGCCGTCCTTCTACGTGCGGCACCAAAGTAATATCTATATCTGCCGCCTGATTGCGCACCCCGGCATAGGCCTGCTCGATGGCTTGCCGGGCTTCATTAAGGTCTATGGCGCTATGTTCTTTTACATATTTTTTTTGCAATTGTAACAGCGGCAAAAACAGATCTTCTACAGTCAGCCCAAGGCACGCTATCTTGCGCTGGGCATTTTTATTCAGATACAGGCAGAAATTACGCGGCATCAGCACCGGAAAGTCAACTTGTAAAGCGGCAAATACTTTTTTAAACTGCAGCCAGTAAGACAACTCGGACGGCCCGCCTACATACCCCAGATTGGGCAAGATAGTTTCCTGGTAAACCGGCCGCAGAATTACATTGGGGCTGAATTTCTCCGGCTCTTGCCGGGCCAGGGCCAGGATTTCCTGCTCACTGAAACGCAGCGATGTATTGTTAACTACATAGAACTCACCCTGTTTATCAATACGCTCGCGAAGGCCCTCATCCAGATAAAACAGGTTTATTTCCCGTGGATTCAAATGCGGCTTGTAACCGGCATCATGCAATTGCTTGTTTTGCTTTTCTACTTCCTTATAGGCCACCTGGCCGGTGAGTTCCTGCTGCACCACGGGCCAAAACTGCCGCTTCAATTGGCGATGATCCGGGTCGAGCACCACCAGCCCGGTGTCACCCAGCAGGGCATTTACATAATAGCGGGTAGCAGCAGCCAAGGTGGGCATTTTGCTGTATGCTTCGGTAAAAACTGCCGTTCGGCCGGGCAACTCTGCTGCCAGCTCCGCCAGGCCGGCCGGCTGCATGCGGCCCACGGCACCGGTCTGCCCGGTATGCCACTCGTATTTTTGCCCATCAATAAAAATATGATTGATCTCTTCCAGATCATGGTCTTCGCTGCCCATCCAATATACCGGCACAAAATGATAATCAGGGTGCTGGCGGCTGAGCTCACGACAGATATTGATAGTGGTGATGATTTTGTATAAAAAAAACAGCGGCCCGGTGAAGATATTGAGCTGATGACCGGTGGTAACCGTAAAAGTATTCTTCTTGCCCAGTAAATCGATATTCTCTTGCAGGAGTGGGCTTTGCTCCAGCCCTTCATACTGCTCTTTGAGTACCGCTACCAATTGCTGCCGGTGGCTGTCAGGGAAAGAGCGATGCTTAAGGGCTGCTGCAAAGCCGGCCGGCTTCGGTGACCAGCTGTAAAAATCCCGTAATGAATCCCGTTCCGCCACATAATCCAGAAAAAGATTGGCGAAGGAGCCGGTTTGTGCAAATGGGATTTTGGTTACTTGCATAGCGGTATTGATGGTGCAAGGTTAAAGCGGTTTGGCGGTTAAATCAAATGCATCGGCATCAGTTATTTCAACGGTCACAAAGTCGCCCAGCCGCAGGTGTCCGGTAGCAGCCGGAATGAGCACTTCATTATCCACCTCCGGTGAATCAAACTCCGTACGGGCAAAATAAGTTCCTCCTTCCAGGCGGTCCACTATCACACGGTAGCGCTGGCCTATCTTCTGGCGGTTGAGTTGCAGTGATATTTCTTCCTGCACGGCCATCAGGCGATCGGCCCGCTCTTCTTTTACTTCTTGCGGTACATCATCCGGCAATTGGTAGGCGTGGGTGTTTTCTTCGTGCGAATAGGTGAAAACGCCCAGGCGATCGAAGCGGCTCTGGCGC
Source organism: Cyclobacteriaceae bacterium (assembly GCA_015488485.1). Lineage (GTDB taxonomy): Bacteria > Bacteroidota > Bacteroidia > Cytophagales > Cyclobacteriaceae > S012-113. The sequence goes on from WFNR01000027.1 coordinate 3,054, forward strand.
ACAAAGTCAAGCAGTTCGTTAAAGTCTTCTTCCGTCTCACCCGGATAGCCTACCAGCATGGTGGTGCGCAAGGCAATGCCCGGCACCCTGGCCCGGATGCGGCTGAGCAGTTTTTCGGTACGGGGCCGGTCGATGCCCCTGCGCATGGCCTGTAGCACCCGGCTGGAACCGTGCTGTAAGGGGATGTCGAGGTAGTTGCATATTTTAGGGTTGGCAGCCATCACCTCCAGCAGATCCTCCGGAAACCCGGCCGGAAAAGCATAATGCAGGCGCAGCCATTCCAGCCCGTCAATGGCCGAGAGCTGCTGTAACAGATGCGCCAGCCTGCGCTCGCCATACAAGTCAAGGCCGTAATAAGTGGTGTCCTGGGCAATAATGAGCAACTCCTTTGCCCCCTTGGCTACCAGACCGCGTGCCTCTGCCAGCAGTTCTTCCAGCGGCCGCGAAACATGCTGGCCGCGCATCAGCGGTATGGCACAAAAGGCGCAGGGGCGATCGCAGCCCTCCGATATCTTCAGGTGGGCGTAGTGGCCGGTAAGCGACAGGCGCTCACCCAGCAGCTCATGGCGGTAGTCAGCTTTAAAACGACTCAACAGAGCCGGCACTTCGCGCGTACCGAAAAAGGCATCTACGGCCGGTATCTCTTGCTGTAAATCATCCTTATAGCGCTCCGACAAGCATCCGGTCACATAAAGTTTATTGATACGACCGGCCTCTTTGGCAGCCGCATACTGCAAGATGGTATC
>WFNR01000028.1 GCA_015488485.1 Cyclobacteriaceae bacterium
ATTCATTCATACCGCCCTCTTGTTGGGCTATTTGTCCTAAAATTTCCTTAACTTGCTCTCGTGTAAAGCGTAGATTTTCCATATTAATTGAACTTTAAGTTTTACAAAAATTAAAGCTAATGAAAATCGCGCTTTACACACTTTTTGGGAAAGTATCGACTGAGGTACCTGAAATAGCTGTCTGTACTGGCTGAATTGACTGTGCTGCCTGTACTGCCTGAGGTTCTCGAAGGCAGGTTCTCGAAGGCAGGCTCTCGAAGCCAAGTTCTCAAAGCCAGGCTCTCGAAGCCAACTGTAAAACCCGAAATCCCCGGATTTGTTCCTGTTTGCTCCAGGCAAGCCTGACTGCCGCTTAGGCAGGCCGCCCGCCTGACCCCATTCGGACAGGAGGTCTCAATGATGGTTTAGTGCTCCTAATTTACAGACCTTGGCCAGCCTGCGGCAGGCGAGCTAAAACCTGCATCCCCGCTTTCCCGCATATTCGAATTTCCGCTTCTACGCATCTCACTTAGCACCCTCTGAGGTTAAGGAATACAGGTTGCAGTTATCCTATCCCATGACTGAGCACAAACATTGCTGCGGATTTAGTCTGTCAATTTTGCAGCCTACTGCCAGAGCAGTGTAAATTTGACATTTTGATTAACGGCTTAAACGTGACAAAATTGCCATTCCGGTTTATTTGATGTTTTTGGCACCTGATTTGTTATACACAAGATGAGCCGAGTGGCTCACGGGTTGTATGTCTAACTTAAAAAAAGGAGGTTGCCATGACTGTATTAGCTAGGAGAGAGAACGTGTTTCCTTCTTTGTGGAACGGTTTCTTTGACGATGACTGGTTTAGCATGCCCAACATGTTTCAAACGGGAACCAGTGTACCGGCAGTAAACATCAAAGACACTGCAGATAACTTTATTGTGGAAATGGCTGCACCGGGAATGAAGAAGGAGGACTTTCATGTTGACCTCGACAACAACGTGCTGACCATTTCTGTAGAAGACAAGCACGAAGAGTCTGATGAAGACAAGGACGGACGTTATACCCGTAGAGAATTCAACTACAGGGCTTTCAGCCGTACTTTTACGCTGCCCGATATAGTTGAAGCCGACAAGATATCTGCAAAATACAAAGATGGCGTACTGCTGATCACGATTCCCAAGAAAGAAGAGGCTAAGCCTAAACCGGTTAAGCACATTGCCATTTCTTAATCAACACCAGGGGAGGCTGCCCGTCAAGGCAGCCTCTCTTCTTTTTGTATCATTACTAAAACCAGGAACTATGAAAAAACTTTGGTCGATGGCGTTGCTCATACTGCTGACTACCGGCTGCAACGCCCAGGAAAATAAAACGGACAAACAGGACGCGGTTGACAACTCCCCGCAACCCCAGGTAAAATGGGATGTAAAGAAGGAATATGATGACCAGGGTAATCTGATTCGTTACGATTCGGTTTATACCTGGACCTACACCAATGCCGCTGGCGACAGCGTAGTGGTGCCGGTTGACAGCGTTTTACAGCACTTCGAAAGATTTTTTAACAGCCAATGGCCGTCTATCTGGGATGAACAATTTATGCAACCTATGTGGGACGACTCACTGCTGTATAAAGATTTCGGCAGACCTGATTATTTCTATGATCGCTGGCAAGACGATTTCTTCCGTATGGAAGAGATGTTCCGCAGAATGGACTCGCTGCGCAACCGCTTTTTGGAAGAACAGTATCCCGGCCTACTCAAGCAGGCTGTTCCGCAAACTGATGGCGAAAAAAAATCCTGAATAAAGAACCCCGATAGCTAAATTAACCACCCATTTTGGTTTCCAACATGGCCTTGTATTTACGGGCCTTGTTGTATTCAGGGGTGGTTTGGTAATCGTTGATGATTACCTCGTATTTTTCAAGGGCTTTGTCCTGGCGGCCATCCAACTCGTAGGCCAAAGCCGCCTTTAGCAGGTAATTGGGCGTAAACTGCTTGGTGGGCTTATGGTTGGCAGCTTTGTCATAATATTCGGCCGCCTTGGCAAAATCCCCTTCTTCCATATACACATCGCCCAGCATGCTGTAAGCCCGCGCCTGCAGCAGAAAGTCATCGGTTTTGAAATCTTCCAAAAACGGGATGGCACTGCTGTAGCTGCCTTTTTTCATATAAATGGCAGCCGCATAAAAATTGGCCAGATTACCGGCTTTGGTATTGCCGTACTCATCGATGATCTCGAGAAAACCATAATTGTTGCCATCACCACGCAGGGCCAGATCCAGGCTGTCCTGTTCAAAATAATAAATGGCCTGAAACATTTCATCCTGCGCCTGCTCGTTCTGGCTATCAAGATAGTACTTATACAAAAACCACCCGCCTATGGCCAGGGCCAGAATGCCGAAAACAGCCAGAATGGGGGTTTGATTTTTTTCTATAAACTGCTCGGTAGCGCTTAACTTCTCGGCCAGCGCTTCAGGCTTTTCAAGCAAATCGTAATGCTTCTCTTCCTTTTTTCCTTTCTTAGCCATGCTTAGTATAAAATTAGGGCTGCAAAAATAGCAATTTTATTGACAATCAGCCATCAATCATGCTCAAATGGATAGTCTTCCTGCACATATACATAATTGAATACCTCCTCCGCTTTGGGGTAGTCCGACTCTTCGGCAAACTTAACACTGTCTGCAATGATACCTTTGATTTTGTCGGCTATTTCCTGCAGCTCCTTTTCGGTTATCATCTTGTGCTTGAGCATGGTTTTCTTTACCTGCTCAATCGGATCCAGCTTTTTATACTGCTCCACTTCCTCTTTGGTGCGGTACTTGGCAGGGTCCGACATAGAGTGCCCTTTGTAGCGATAGGTTCTGAACTCCAGCAAAGTAGGCCCCTCGCCTTTACGGGCTCTGGCGGCAGCTTTTTCCACCGCCCGGTGTACATTTTCCACGCTCATGGCATCTACAGCCTCAGAGGGCATCTCGTAGGCGCGTCCCAGTTGCGACAGGTCGGTTACATTGGAACTGCGCGACACCGAGGTACCCATGGCATAGCCGTTGTTTTCGATCACAATAATCATCGGCAGTTTCATGGTCATGGCCAGGTTGAGGGCCTCATGAAAAGCCCCCTGACGGGCAGCCCCATCACCCAGGTAGGTGATGCACAGGTTATCGGTGCCTTTGTATTTTTCGGCAAAAGCAATACCTGCCCCCAGAGGAATCTGCCCCCCAACAATACCATGCCCGCCATAAAAATGATGCTCTTTATCAAACATGTGCATAGAGCCGCCCCGCCCTTTGGAAAGACCTGTTTCCTTGCCAAACAACTCAGCCATAACACGGCCCGGATCGGAGCCCAGCACCAGCGGATGCGCATGGTCGCGGTAGGCGGTAATATACTTGTCGCCCGGCTTCAGGGCCGATACCGAACCGGCCGCACAGGCTTCCTGACCAATATATAGGTGACAGAAGCCGCGGATCTTTTGCTGGCCGTACAACTGGCCGGCCTTTTCTTCAAACCTGCGCATCAGCAGCATCTGCTCATACCAGGTACGATATGTTTCTTTGCTGAAAGCCGGCTTGGCGGCAGCCTTGGTAGTACGTTTGGCGGTTGTTTTGGTGGCAGCCATAGTGTTTGCTACTTAAGTTGTATTTTGAACTTGCGAAATTAGCCAATTAACTTTTATTTACCGTAATTAGCCCTTGAAAATAGTCTGCCGGGCATGATCTTCCAGACCCTTAAACTTTTCAATTTCAAGAACTTTGCCGAAGGCTCACTGGCCTTTGTGCCGGCCATTAACTGCCTGGTGGGCAACAATGGCATGGGCAAGACCAATGTACTGGATGCCCTGCATTATCTGGCTACCGGCAAGAGCGCCATCAACCCGGTAGATGCCGCCAATGTCCGCCACGGTGAAGAGGGTTTTTCTATAAAAGCCGCTTGCGAGCGCAATGGCACCAGTCTGGAAGTGCTCTGTACCGTGCAAGCCGGCCGCAGAAAAAGCATCAAGGTAAACAGCAAGGAGCAGGAGCGCCTGAGCGACCACCTGGGCCTGCTGCCGGTAGTGCTGATAGCCCCGGATGATATCACCCTGATCTATGACGGCAATGAGGCGCGCAGGCGCTTTTTCGACAGCACCATCAGCCAGTTCGACAAAACCTACCTGCATCATCTGCTGCGCTACCAGCGGGCGCTGAAGCAACGCAACAGCCTGCTTAAGCAATTTGCCCAAAGCGGCCGTACCGACCCGCAAATGCTGGCGCCCTACGACCACCAACTGCTGACCAGCGGCCGGGCTATTTATGAAGTACGACAGACATTTCTGGCTTCTTTTACCAGCCGCTGCGCCCAGCTCTACAAGGAAATTAGCCAGGAGCATGAGCAGATAGCCATTGTTTATGAAAGCACCTGGCAGCAAGACCAACCCGAGCAGCTTTACCATGAAGCACTGCCCCGTGACCTGGCGCTGCAACGCACTACCGTGGGCATACACCGCGATGCCTATCATTTTACTATTGACGGCCGGCCGGTTAAGCGTTTTGGCTCGCAAGGCCAGCAAAAATCATTGCTGGTAGCGCTGAAACTGACTCAATTTGAGGTGCTGCAACAGCAGGCTGGTACTACACCGGTGCTACTATTGGATGATATTTATGACAAGCTCGACAACGACCGCATTGCTATTTTACTGCAAATGGTACGAGGCGGCCATTTCGGACAAATCTTTATTACCGATGCCCATCCGGAAAGAACGCAGCATATTCTGGCGGAAAATAAGCTGCCGGCCCGTATCTTTACCATCACCGAAGGACAAGTAACCGATTGCCGGGATTATGAACCCTGAAAACAAACCCACAGGTAAGCGCCATCCGCAACCCACCCCGCTCAAAGAAGCCATAGAGCGTATGTTTGCCGAGTATGATATCAAAGAAAAAGCCGACAAGCAAACCGTGATAGCTTTATGGCCCGAGCTGATGGGCAACACCATTGCCAGCCGTACCAGCAAACTGTTTTTTAAAGGCGGCACGCTTTATGTAGAACTTACTTCGGCCCCGCTAAAACAGGAATTGCTTATGGCCAAAGAAAGAATTCTATCCTTGCTTAACGAAAAGGCCGGAGGCCCGATAGTGGAAGATATTGTTTTCAGATAGTCAGGTGGCCATGGCCCGTGGCCCGCATTATCAGTTTGCGAATGATATCAACCACAATTACCGTGAAAGCCATGCCCAGCACCAGCAGCCATTCGCTAAGCAACAGTGGTGTAGTTCGCAATATGGTACCGCCTATATAGGTGAAAATAACCTGCAAAACGATAATCATACCGATAATCTGCACGAAGGTCTTGTTCTTACCCAGGTTATCGAGCAAATTAATCTTTTCGGTGCGGGCATTAAAGCCATTAAAAATGATCAGGAAGATAAACAGATTAAAAAAGGCTGATAAAAAAACTTGCTCGTCCGGTTGACCATTTCTTACAAACAATGCCTTAACAGGCTCGTAGGTAAGGAAGAATACCGAACAGGCCGTAATGTACAGGCCAACCGTAAGAATAGCCGTAACCATATATTTGGAAAGGATATTGGCTTCACGCTTTACCGGCTCTTCCAGCATATAGCGCTGCAGGGCCGGCTCTCCGCCAAAGGCAATGGCCGCCAATGAATCCATAATGATGTTGATCCACAGTATCTGAATAATGGTAAGCGGAAACTCTACCCCGAAGAATGGCCCCAGAAAAGCCGTAAGCACAGCCGCCAGATTTACCGTAAGCTGAAAGATTATGAACTTCCGTATGGACTTAAAAATAGTACGCCCATAGCGAATGGCATTGGTAATGGATGAAAAATTATCATCCAGAATTACGATATCGCCTGCTTCTTTGGCCACCTCCGAGCCGCTACCCATGGCAAATCCCACATCAGCCTGCTTAAGGGCGGCCGAATCGTTTACCCCATCGCCTGTCATGCCTACTACGCGGCCCTCTCCCTTGCCAATACGCACCAGGCGGCTTTTGTCGGTAGGCAGTGCCCGTGCTACAATGCGCAAGTTGGGCAATAGCTCTTTCAGCTCCTCATCGCTGTGGTTATTCAGTTCCTCCGAAGTAAGCACCAGGTTGTCCGGGTTGTCAATCAGGCCTATCTCGCGGCCGATAGCCAGTGCTGTCCCTTTGCGGTCACCGGTAATCATCACCACCTGCACTCCGGCCTGGTGAGCCTCGGCCACAGCCTCGTAGGTTTCTGCTCTTATCTCGTCACTGATGCCTACCACCCCTATCAGGGCGATATCGGCCGGCAGGTGCTTGTCTTCGGCAATTGCCTCCGGGCTCACGCCTATGGCGATAAGACGCACCCCCTCTTCCGCCAATCGGTCGGAGGTTTCCAATAGCTCTTGTTTTTTGACCAGCGGCTGGCGGTTGCCCTGCTGATCGATATAATGTGTGGTGTTTTGCAGCAATATCTCTACCGCTCCTTTCACAAAAGTGATGTGGTTGGTATTGAAATAGCGCTGCAATGTATGATTGCCTTGCACCTCAGTGGCAGAGAACTTACGCGTACTATCGAAGCGGATATGATTGACCGCTTCCATATTCTCGTCATCGCGCAGACGCTCGGCAGGCGGCAGGAACTTCACCAGAGCGCGCTCCGATATATTGCCACCTACAGCCTCGCCTTCGGGGGTAATCACACAATAGGAATTGCCCAGTATGGCCACCCGCAAAATGTCGCGCAGGCGCTCGGGCATGGCGTTATAATCATCGCACCTGTCTAGCTCGCCATTCAGAATAAAACGCGGCTCCAGGTGTCCGGTAGTGAGGGTGCCGGTTTTGTCGGAATAAAGCAAATCCAGGCTGCCGGCCGTTTCAATACCCAGGAGCTTGCGCACCAGCACTTTTTCGCGCAGCATCTTACGCATATTAAGCGATAGCACGATGGCAATCATCATCGGTAGGCCTTCCGGCACGGCTGCCACCACTATGATGATAGCCAGGATAAGGGCATTTAGCAAGTCGTGCAGGAATACCTGCCAGTTGCTAAAGTACTGGCTGATTAACTGGATGTCGAAATGATTGTCAATCAATATTTGATTGGCCATAAACGACAAGGCAATCAGGGCTGCGCCTATATAACCGAACAGGCTGATTAGCTTGGCCAGGTTTTTCAGCTTAAGCTGCAGGGGCGACAGCCTGTCGCTGGTGATGGAAAGCTCCAGCGACAACTGCCCGTAAAAGGTTTGCTGCCCTACCTTATCCACAAGCATTACCGCTTCACCATCATCTACCACTGAGCCGCGGAAAACATAATGCGGGTCATTGAAGTCCTGCCTGGGTAACTGATAGTCTTCGCTGGTAGCCGTTTTGGTTACCTCTTCCGACTCCCCGGTAAGCGAAGCCTGATTTACCTTGAGCTCACCGCTTATCACCACCCCGTCTGCCGGCACCTTATCACCCGACTGCAGCAACACATAATCACCCTTGACAATCTCCCCGATCAGTAGCTCGGTGATTTTACCATCGCGGAAAACATTGCAAATAATTTGCGAAGCCTCTTCCTGAAGTTTCTGAAAAGAGCTTTCGTTTTTATGCTCGGAAAAAGTAGAGACAAACACCGCCAGCACCACGGCCATACCGATGGCCACCGCCTCGTACCACTCGGAATAGCCCAGTACCGACAACAACAAAATGATGGCCAAAGCCACACATAAAATGATAATAATCGGATTCTTGAAGTTATCCCTAAGCCTGGTCCAGAAACTCTCGCCCTTAACCATGGCCAGGTTATTGTCACCATGGAGGCGTCTGGATTCCTCCGCCTGCTCTGAAGTAAGCCCCCGGTAGTTATATTTCATATTAGGCCAATCTAGTAGTTAGGTGCGGCTTGCGTGTTAAATATAGTTCAATTTCAATAATATATTCAAATCTTACCAATAAAATCCTGCTCCCTTCAGGTAAGTTTTTCAATACTTAATATTTCATAACGCCCAAAGTGCTTTTTGAGCTCATGGTGTACCAGATAAACCACATCGGCAGCCTCGGCAGCACCGACCGACCAATCAGGCCGTAAATGCAGGGTTAGGTATTGTTCGCGGTACACTGCCCGGTTGGCCCCATAGCCATTATAAAGCACCCGGTATTGCGGCATAGCTATTTCTTACCGGCAATGATTTTTTCCACTACCTCAGGGTCAAGCAGGGTCGAAATATCGCCAAAGTCATCGGTGATACCTTCAGCAATCTTTCGCAGTATTCTGCGCATGATTTTGCCGGAGCGGGTCTTGGGCAGGCCCGGCACGATCTGAATCTTATCAGGTTTGGCTATAGGCCCGATGATGTTGGCCACCGTAGCCCTGATTTCTTCTTCCAGGTTTTCTTCGGTACGGCCGGTAGTATCGGCAATCACATAGGCATAGATACCTTGTCCTTTTATCTCGTGTGGGTAGCCCACCACAGCCGACTCCACCACCCGCGGGTGTTCGTTAATGGCATTTTCCACCTCAGCCGTGCCCATGCGGTGGCCCGATACGTTGATCACATCATCTACCCGGCCCAGAATACGGTAGTAGCCGTCTTCATCGCGCTTTACGCCATCACCGGTAAAATAATAGCCCGGAAACTGGCTGAAATAGGTCTGCCGGCAGCGCTCGTGGTCGCCATAGGTGGTGCGCAGCATCGAAGGCCAGGGAAATTTGATACACAGGTTGCCTTCCACGCTGTTGCCTTTGAGTTCATGGCCGTCATTATCAAGTATTACCGGCTGAATGCCCGGCAGCGGCAGGGTGGCATAGGCCGGTTTGGTAGGGGTAATGCCGGCAATAGGCGATATCATAATACCTCCGGTTTCGGTTTGCCACCAGGTATCTACAATCGGGCAGCGCCCTTTGCCCACGTGGTCGTGGTACCAGTGCCAGGCCTCTTCATTGATCGGCTCCCCTACCGTACCCAGCACCTTGAGCGATGACAGGTCTTTGCCTTCCAGCGGCTGGCGCCCGAAGGCTTGCAGGGCGCGGATAGCCGTAGGGGCGGTATAAAACTGGTTGACCCGGTGCTTGTCCACGATATCCCAAAAGCGACCGGCATCGGGCCAGGTAGGCACGCCTTCAAACATCAACGTGGTAGCTCCGGCCAGCAACGGCCCATAGACTATATAGGAGTGCCCGGTAATCCAACCAACATCGGCCGTGCACCAATACACATCGCCCTGGCGGTACTGAAAGACGTTCTCAAACGAAAACTGTGTATAGACCATATAGCCTCCGCAGGTATGCACCACGCCTTTGGGCTTGCCGGTAGAGCCGGAGGTATAGAGAATAAATAACATATCCTCAGCATCCATTTCTTCGGCCTCGCAGGTGTCGGGCTGGCCGGCTATGGCATCATGCCACCAGATGTCGCGGTTGTCCTGCATGTTTACCGGTCCCCCGGTGCGCTGTAACACGATTACCTTCTCTACCGAGGTACATTTGGTGAGCGCCTCATCCACTACAGCCTTTACGGGTATTACCTTGGCCCCCCGGTAGTTCTCATCGGCTGTGAGCACCAGGCGTGCCTGGCAGTCGTTTATACGATCGGCCAGGGCGGTGGCCGAAAAGCCGGCAAACACCACCGAGTGAATGGCCCCTATGCGGGCACAAGCCAGCATGGCAATGGCTGCTTCGGGTGTCATGGGCATGTATATAATCACCCGGTCGCCTTTGCCGATGCCTTGCGCCTTCATAGCATTGGCAAATTCATTTACCCGGTGGTAGAGTTCACGATAAGTGATGGTAAGGGCGGTTTCGGCCGGGTCGTTGGGTTCCCAGATAATAGCCGGCCTGTCACCCAGGGTGTAGAGGTGGCGTTCCAGTATATTCTCAGTGATATTGAGCTTGCCACCTACAAACCATTCTACACTGGGCTCGTCAAAATTCCAGCGCACTACCTCCTGCCAGAGCTGGCGCCAATGAAAGGTCTCGGCTATGCGGCTCCAGAACTGCTCGGGCTGCAATACACTTTTTTCATACTCATGGATGTAACCGGCCAGGGTGTGTATTTTGATACTCATGGCGAAGAGTGTTTGTTAAGACAAGAAAATATAGGAAGTGCCAATATACAAACTGTGGCGGAAAATTGGTAAACTCAGGTTGCTTTTAGCCCAACAACCATTGTGCACCCACTGCCATGGCGGCTCCTAACAAGCTCACCAACAGGCGCATGATATTAAACTGATGCTGTGGGCTGCCTTCGAAAACGATGGTAGTGGATATGTGCAGAAAGCTGCCACTTACCAGGGCAAACAAGGCTTCGGCTACCTGCTGCGGTAAGTGAGCGGTATCGCTAAACCATACACCTGCTGGCGAGGCTACCGCAAAAATTAGCAGAAAAAATAGCGGCCAGAGGCTTTTTTTATACTTACAAAGGAGCACCGTCATCATGGCAAAAGCGGCCGGCACCTTGTGAAGCACTATACCGGTCAGCAAAGGCCAGGAGCCGGCAATATTCAACTCAACCGAGTGCCCCAGCAAAGTGCCCTCCAGAAAGGCATGCACCGACAAGCCCACCATCAAAGAAAGCGCCAACCCACTATGATGCTGGTGATCCTCTTCACTATGATGCACATGACCATGCTCAGCCCCCTGCGTAAGATATTCAAGTATTTGCTGCATATAAAAGCCTGCCAAAACCAATATGCCCATGAGAAAAGGTGTCCGGGTGCCGCCAAACAGCTCGGGCAGTACATGTACCAAGGTAATGGCAAACAAATAGGCTCCGGCAAAGGTAAGCACAAGAGGAAAGATCCGCTGACGTTCCAGTTTAAGGCGATAGGCCAACAAACCGCCAAGCACTGCGGTAATAAACAACGTTATGATGTTTATCCACATTACTCCTGTGGTTGGTCGATCAAAGAAACGAACGGTTTAATGCCCTCTGTCATATAAACAGCAACTTTACCCTCCTTGTCGGTATAAATCAGCAAGGCGTCTACCTCCGGAATCCTGGCCAGCATTTCTTTGGCCGGCTCCATACCCATTACCATACAGGCGGTAGCCAGGGCATCGGCCAGCAGGCATTCATCGGCAAATACAGAAGCGCTCAGAATATTGCGCTGTACCGGATAACCCGTAACCGGGTCAATAGTATGGGAGTAACGTTTACCATCAACCACCCGGTAATTGAAGTTATTAGCAGAGGTAGCCACTGCCCGGTCGGTAAGCTGCACGGTAGCTATAAAACGCTGATTGAGTATATCCGAGGCCGGGTCAATAATGCCTATTTTCCAGGGTTCACCACGGGCATTGGTGCCGGCACATACTACTTCACCACCTATTTCCACAAAATAGTCGGTAATGCCCTTGGTACGCAGAAAATTGGCAATAATATCTACAGCATAACCTTTGGCGCTGGCGCTGAAATCGAGCTGTACACGCGGATCTTTTTTGCGCACATAGTTATAGTCGAATTCCACCAGATTAAAATCGGTGAATTGCAACAGCGAGTCTATCACAGCCGAATCGGGTTGTACCTCATGTTGAGGCCCAAACCCCCAGGCATTTACCAGCGGCATCACAGCGGGGTTGTAGGCTCCGTGGCTCCACTCATATACCTGCTTGCTGACTTCCAGCACCGGGTAGAAAAACGGACTCTTATATGATTGCGAGCCATCGGAGTGATTGAACAACGAGAGTTCCGAATCGGGTATATAGTGGCTCAGAGCATGGTTGAAAACCATCAGAATCGAATCTACTGCAGGCTTAAAATTGCGTTGCTGCTTGTCTTTATACTTAATATGCCAGGCTATACTGCCAAAGGTCTGCCCTTCAATGGTAACCAGGGGTGCCGGCCTGCTGTAATACCAGTAAACCAGTACTACAATCATTAGCAGCAAGGGCAAGAGGCGCTTGCGCGACAACATTTCACGTACTACACTCATGCAACAAATTTAACACAGCCGATGTGTAATTCTGCTTTCATCTTTTTAATTTAGTGTAAATTGCAGGCAAATATGCGAGAAGATTATTTAAGCGGAGAAAGAGAGCGTCTGACCCCTGAGGAGAAGGAGTTTGAAAAAGCCCTGCGCCCATTGAGTTTTAGCGACTTTACCGGCCAGGAAAAGGTGGTTGAAAACATCAAAATCTTTGTACAGGCGGCCAGGCAGCGTGGCGAACCGCTCGATCACGTATTGCTGCACGGCCCGCCCGGGCTGGGCAAAACCACTCTGTCGCATATTATTGCCAACGAGCTCAACGCCTCCATCAAGGTTTCCTCGGGGCCGGTGCTCGACAAGCCCGGAGACCTGGCCGGCTTGCTTACCAACCTGGAGGCCAACGATGTGCTGTTTATCGATGAGATACACCGGCTCAATCCGGTGGTGGAGGAGTACCTCTATGCCGCTATGGAAGACTACCGCATAGACATTATGCTCGACTCCGGCCCCAATGCACGCAGTGTGCAAATCAGCCTGGCGCCCTTTACGCTGGTAGGCGCCACCACCCGGGCCGGGCTACTCACCGCACCACTGCGGGCCCGCTTCGGCATCAATGCCCGCCTGGAATACTACCCGCCCGGGCTGCTCACCAAAATCATTAAGCGCTCGGCTGCCATACTTGACACCGCCATTACCGATGAAGCGGCCAGCGAAATAGCCAGGCGCAGCCGCGGCACCCCGCGTATTGCCAATACCCTGCTACGCAGAACACGTGATTTCGCCCAGGTAAAAGGCGATGGCCGTATTACCCTCGATATAGCCAATATGGCGCTGGAGGCCTTGGATGTAGACCGCAACGGTCTGGACGAAATGGACAACCGGATTCTCTCCACCATTATCGATAAATTCAAGGGCGGCCCGGTAGGGCTTACCACCATTGCCACTGCCTGTGGCGAGGAGGCCGAGACCATTGAAGAAGTGTATGAGCCTTACCTGATACAGGAAGGCTACCTGAAGCGCACCGCCCGCGGTCGTCAGGCTACCGAGCTGGCCTACCGCCACCTGAACAGGGTGCCGCCCTCACAAACCCCCGATCTGTTCAACAGCTAGGCTGCCATGAGCCAACGTGCCCGCCACACAGCCCTGATCAAGGCTCTGGCTGCCGAACTGGGTTTTGCCGCTTGCGGCATAGCCCGCGCCCGCAGACTGGATGAAGAAGCCTCCCGGCTGGAAGCCTGGCTGCAACAGGGCTATCACGGCAGCATGGCCTATATGGCCAACCACTTCGACAAGCGCCTCGACCCCTGCGAGCTGGTGCCGGGTGCCCGCAGCGTAATCAGCCTGCTGTACAACTACTACCCACAGCAGGAAATTAACCCCGGTAAACCTTATAAACTGGCGCGCTATGCCTATGGCAAAGACTACCATAAGGTAATAAAAAAGAAGCTCAACCATCTTTTTACGCGCCTGAAAGAAGAGGCCGGGGATATCAACGGCCGCTATTTTGTGGATTCGGCCCCGGTAATGGAGCGCCAGTGGGCACGCTTGGCCGGCCTTGGTTGGCTCGGCAAAAACGGCCTGTTGCTCTCTAAGCAGAAAGGCAGTTATTTCTTCCTGGCCGAATTGATCGTGGATCTGGAACTCGACTACGACCAACCACTCCCCGACCACTGCGGTACCTGCACGCGCTGCCTGGACGCCTGCCCGACAGCCGCCATCGTAAAGCCCGGTGTGGTAGATGGCAGCCGCTGCATCTCATATTTTACCATTGAGCTGAAAGCGAATGAACACCCCCCTGCCGACCTGCCACCGGATGGCTGGATTTTCGGTTGTGATGTCTGCCAGGAGGTGTGCCCCTGGAACCGCTTTGCCACCCCGCACCAGGAGCCCGCCTTCCAGCCAAAAAAAGCACTGACAGAGATGACTGCCGAAGACTGGCAGCAGCTTACCCAGGAGCAATTCACCGAACTGTTTAGTGGTACGGCCGTGATGCGCACCGGCTTTGCCGGACTGAAAAGAAATATTGCCCGCGTAAACCAACACCTGGAAGGCGAAGCCGGTAACAAAAACAGCTCCAACAGTAGATAAAGGGAATAACGACCCGCTGGCTATATATTTTGTTGCGGAGAATTTACAGCCTTGTTGCTTCTGATGGATTTCAGAGTATCCGCTATAACCCGTTGCTCTTCTTCAATATCAAAATCATTTTGCAGACCAAGCCAAAATTTAGGCGATGTGCCGAAATAGGAACTCAATCGTAAAGCTGTGTCGGCAGTAACTCTCCTTTTGCCTTTTATTATTTGAGAAATCCTTGTTTGAGGGATTTCCAGATTCTTTGACAGTCTATAGGCGGTTATATTCATTGGTATCATAAACTCATGCAAAAGGACTTCACCAGGGTGTATATTTTTTAACCGGGAATTGTCATTAGACAATCTAATGACAATTGACGAATTGAAAATCAATGAGTTATGCAATTAATTGTATTATCCAAAAAGGATTTTCAATTGTCACGGTTAACCCTGACAAGTTATTGTTTTCCAATAACTTCGTCAGCCCGAAGGGCAAAATTGTCAATTCTATTGACAATTTTGGGTTAAATTTCCCATTTTTTGTGTTTTTTGTAGTACTCGAAACAACATCTTAGCATTAAAAATATCGTTTGTCGGATTTTTAATTATTACAAATATCTTGACTATCAAACCAAAAGAGTGAAGTAAATATTTAAAACGAAAAAAGCCCCGCCAATAAATAGCAGGGCTGTCGTTCGAGTTACAACAAATGAAGTTCTTTTCTAATAGTTGGTGCCGGCTCTGATCATGGCGCAGCGGAAACCGATGGTAGCTGTAGCTGAGTCCTGATCGAGGTACCTGCGCGTACCGGGCGACAACCAGTAGGCTACATCCTTCCAGGAGCCTCCTTTATACACGCGCGATTTATTGGATATCAGTTGTGTATTGGGGTTATATGAATCTACATTATCCAGGAAGTCGTCCCTGCGCATGGGGTTCAGGTCTTCCATATCCTGATACGACAGAGGCCTGTACAGATCTTGTACCCACTCGCTTACATTGCCGGCCATGTTGTAAAGGCCATAGTCGTTGGGCGGGAACTCATAAATATAAGCGGGAATCATGGCACCATCGTTGAGCTTACCGGCAATACCGGCATAGTCACCGCGGCCGCGCTTAAAGTTGGCCAGGAAATAACCCATCTCCTTGCCATAAGGGTTTCGCAGTGCATGGCCATCCCAGGGGTACAAACGCTGGTGCGTCTGGTTTTCATCCTGCCACTGAGTGCCAATCATGGCCTGGGCGGCATATTCCCACTCGGCCTCAGAAGGCAGACGATAGGCCGGCAAGGCGATACCCGACTCAATGGGCGGCACAAATTCTTCCTCGGGCTTCAGGCTGGCCAGGGTAGCCGAATCAGGCTCGTATCTGCCTTTTTCCATGGCATCGCGCAGCATTTTGCGGTTTACCGCTTTGGTACGCCAGGCGGCATATGCATTGGCCTGCACCCAGCTTACTCCTACTACCGGGAAGAAACGGAAACCGGGATACCGCAGGTAATACTCCTGATAGGGGTCGTTGAAAGCCAGGCGACCTTCCCATACATCTTCACGGGGCGTGATCGACTTGATATAGGCAGCCTGCGCGGCACTATCGGTAAAAGATTTTTCGCCTTTGGCATAAAACATGTACTCCAGCCAGTGGATATTGGCCACTTCGGTTTCGTCCATGTAAAAAGAAGCCACTGTAACAGTACGCTCCAGGTTGTCGCGGGCCAACAGGATGTCCTCTTCGAATGAACCTAACACCATGCGCCCCCCTTCTATATAAACCAGATTGGGGCCTTGCGGCTGCTCCTCAAAATCATGCACCTGGAAAGTGGTATCCCCTTCATTGAAGTACAAACCGGTAGCCGTACTATAGGGGCCCGGATTGCCACTGTTGGGCTTGGTGCTGCCCCCGAACATCTTACATGAAGTTGCCAGAAAGGCCAACCCGCCAAGCAAGGCTACAAACTTTACCACTCGAACAGAAGTCCTCATATTTTTGAAATTTTCAGTTATCTCAGTGTCAATTTTAGCGATATCTTTTGATATCCGTTTCAAATAAAAGGCAAAATAGTATTTATGTCCAATAAAACTGCAATATTTCCTAAAAAAATATCACAATCACCTCTTATTTGCTTATTCTTAACCCAAAAAAAAGAAATTTATTGCAGAAAGCGGTAAAAAATTGGCAAGTCTTATTTGCCGGCTTAGATTTGAAACATATTTATCCGCCATGAAAAAGACCCTGATTATTTGTCTGGTTGTACTACCCATGCTGGCCCGCAGCCAGGACCTGAGCCAGTTGCTGGCTGACGGCAAGCAGCAAGTAACAGCCCAGGAGTACGACAAAGCCTATGAGTTGTTTACCAAAGCCATCCGGCAATATCCCGGAGATTTTGAGCCGTACTACCAGAGGGGGTTGATCAAGCTGCTGCGTGAAGATTTCTATGGGGCAATTGCCGATTTTACTTTCGGCCTGGAAGTGGCCCCAAAAGCAGCCCGTGCCTACAACAAGCGGGGCGAAGCCAAGTACTACCTGGGCGATGACCCCGGAGCCATAGCAGACCTGAGTAAGGCTATAGACCTGGACCCGCAAATGGCCGAAGCCTATACCAACCGGGCCTTTGCGCGGTTCGACATGGACGATCTGGAGGGCGCCTATTTCGATTTCTCCCAGGCGCTGGAGCTACAGCCCCAGGATGCCGATCTGCTGTTTAACCGCGGAGTGGTGCGCAGCGAACTGGGTGAGTATGTAGGCGCCATTGACGATTTTAACCGCTCGCTGGCCCTCGACAGCCTGGATGCCGAAGTGTATAACAACCGCGGCCTGGCCTACTATGCCCTGGGAGAATACAACCGGGCTATTGCCGACTATGATGCCGCCATAAGACTGGATTCTACCGATGCGGTAAAATACGACAACCGGGCGCTGGCCAAAACCGCCCAAGACGACCTGCAGGGGGCCTTGCAGGACTACGACCGTTCGGTGGCGCTCTATGACGAAGATCCTGACACCTACAACCTGCGCGGGGTGGTAAAATATGATCTGGAAATGTACCAGGAAGCCCTGACCGATTTCGATCAGGCCATAGCCCTGGACCCGGAAGTACCGGTTTATTATGAAAACCGGGCAGCCGTAAAAAATGATATGGGTGACTACAAAGGGGCCATTGAGGATTATACCAACTCAATCATACTCTTCCCTAACGATCCGGAAATATTTTATTACCGAGCCATGGCCAAATTCAGCCTCAACGACAACTATGACGGCTGCTTCGATCTACGCATTGCTGCCGATATGGGTCTGCCGGAAGCCAACGCTGCCTTAAAGGAAAAATGCAAGTAAACGGCATGGCCGGCAAGCAGCACTCTTCGCTGGCCCTGATTACCAGCCTGTTTTTTCTGTGGGGTTTTATGACCGTGCTCAACGATGTGCTTATCCCCCACCTGAAAGAGCTGTTCGTGCTCTCCTATGCCGAGTCGCTGCTGGTGCAAATGGCCTTTTTCGGAGCTTATTTCAGTGGCTCGCTGTTGTATTACCTGATCTCCATCACCTCAGGCGATCCCATCAACCGCATAGGTTACAAAAACGGCATTGTGGCCGGCTTGCTACTGGCCATGCTGGGCAGTGCTTTGTTTTATCCGGCTACCATAATACATGCCTACTGGTTTTATCTGGTGGCGCTTTATGTGCTGGGGCTGGGCTTTACGGTGCTGCAGATAGCCGCCAATCCTTTTGTGGCCATCATCGGGCCACCCGAGTCGGCTTCCGGCCGGCTTAATTTCACCCAGGGATTTAACTCGCTGGGCACCACCCTGGGGCCGCTGGTGGGCGGCTGGCTGATTTTTAAATATTTTGCCGGTGACGAGGCCGTCAAATATCCCTATTTGTTTTTTGCACTGGTTATGCTGACCCTGGCGGTGGTTTTTATGCGGTCGTCCCTGCCGGCTTTCAAAAACACCGAACACATGGAAAAGGGGCTGGCCGTATTGCGCTTTCCGCAACTGCGCTATGGTATTATCGCCATTTTCTTTTATGTAGGGGCCGAGGTGGTAATCGGCAGCCTGCTCATCAGCCTGCTGGCACTGGATGAAGTGGCCGGCCTGAGCGAGCTGCAAGCCAAGACCTATCTGAGCCTGTACTGGGGTGGCGCCATGATCGGCCGCTTTGCCGGAGCTGTGATGCTGTCGGGCGGCAAGGGGCACAAAGTCCGTCAACTGGCAGCGGTACTGGCCGGAGGTTTTCTGCTGGTATTTGCCATCAACTACATTGGCGGCAGCCTCACAGCAGCTCAGGTGTGGCCTTATCTGCTCTTTCTGGTGCTGAATATGGCTGCTTTTTTGGCTGGGCACGGGCGGGCTGGTCGTACGTTGGGCATTTTTTCGCTGATTATTATCCTGTTGCTCGCTATGGTCATACTTCTTCAAGGCCCCTGGGCCCTTTGGCCGGTGGTTGCCATCGGGCTGTTCAACTCCATTATGTGGCCCAATATTTTCACCATTTCCATCCACGGACTGGGCAAATACACCAGCCAGGGATCGGCTTTGCTGGTGATGGCCATCGTGGGAGGCGCCCTTATACCGGTAGCACAGGGCCTGGTAGCCGATGCCGGAGCCACCGCTGCCAACCCGGATGCCGGGTTGAAATTATCTTTTGTCGTACCTTTGGTCAGCTATGTTTATCTGGCTTATTACGGCTTTAAAGCCGGCCGGTGGCTGACAGACCAAACAGCTTCAACATGAAAGAACTAGTACTGGGCATTGATATAGGTGGTACCAACACCAAATTTGGCTTTGTTGATCAGGCCGGCAACATTCTGGGTGAGAGCAGCAGCCCTACACGCGGCTATCCGGTATTTGACGATTATCTGGCACAGTTGCACAAGCAAATTGATGCCGCCAAGGCCTTTCTCGGCCCGGACATAAGACTTACCGGCATTGGAGTGGGGGCGCCCAATGGTAACTACTACACAGGTGCCATCGAAGAAGCGCCCAACCTGGAGTGGCGCGGGAGGGTGCCTTTTGTAGAGAAACTACAGGCCTACTACCCCGGGCTGCCTGTTGTATTAACCAACGATGCCAACGCGGCTGCCATTGGTGAAATGACCTTCGGCAAAGCCAAAGGCATGCAGGATTTCATCGTTTTCACCCTGGGCACCGGCCTGGGCTCGGGCATTGTGGCCAATGGCCAGCTCATCTATGGGTCCGATGGACTGGCCGGAGAGCTGGGGCATACGCTGGTAAATGTCTTTGGTCGCCAGTGTGGCTGCGGGCGCAAAGGCTGTCTGGAAACCTATGTGTCGGCCACCGGCATTAAGCGTACGGTGTACAAGCTGCTGGCCGACTACCGCGAAGAGAGTGTGCTGCGCAGCGTGGCCTTTGACAAGCTGTCGGCCAAAATGATAACCGAAGCAGCCCTGCAAGGTGATTTTATTGCCCGCCAGGCTTTTGAATATACCGGCCGGGTATTCGGCATGAAACTGGCCGACACGGTAGCTCATTTTAGTCCGGAAGCCATCTTTTTGTTTGGCGGCCTGGTAAATGCCGGCAAGCACCTGCTGGAGCCCACCAAACGCCATATGGAAGAGAATATGATGAACATATACAAAGGCAAGGTAAAGTTGTTGGTGTCGGGCTTGCAGAACAAAAATGCCGGAGTGCTGGGTGCTGCGGCTCTGGCCTGGCAAAAGATAGGCGCTTAGCCTGGCAATTTCAGTCATTCAACCGCGCCTCAATGTCCATACGTTGGTGTAAAATCCTGATTATTTCTATCTCTTCTCTTTCATGGTTAATTTTATAAAATATGAGGTGAGATTTTATTTGTGAACGAAAATACCCTTTTCTGACATGGCTGTAGTCTTGTCCCGACTGCGGATTCTTTGCCAAATAAGCTATTTCGTCCATTATCAGGTTGTAATATCTATCAGCCTGCTCAACCGACCATCTTTCAAATGTGTAAAGCCAAATCTGCTCGAGATCCAGGTAGGCTTCCTTACCGATTGAAAAATTCATTTTTCAGGTAAATATTTATCATGAATTTTTGATAAATATTCTTGCCGGTCAAAGTCTTTTATAAAACCCGATTTTTCGCCCTTTTTAAGCTCATTAATTAATTCCTTCTTTTTTGAATCTTCATACTCAAGTAACCGCAAAGCGGCTCTCACCACTTCACTCGCAGAAGCGTATTTTCCTGATTTAATTTGTTTTCTAATGAAATTGTCAAAATAGTCTCCCAATAAAATGGACGTATTTTTGGCCATAGCGTAAGTATTTTATTGTAAAGATACCAATATCTGGTATATGGCCAAAATGATTGAAGCATGTTATCTGCAACGGTTTGATAGCGATTTGGTCAGGTAACATAATACTGACAATGGAATATATGCGCTTAGCCCGCTTTATTCATTATAGATTTATAACCTTGTTAATATCTGATTGTCAAAGATTTGCAATAGGATTAACCCTGAAAGGCGGAAAATTCAGGTGAATTTTCCGGGTTAGTGCTCACCCATATTACCAACCAAGGCTACAAACTCCCGATTGGCCTTGCTGTTTTTATAGGCCACATCCATCACTGTTTCACCATCCGGAGTCTGATAATTGAGATCAGCACCTGCCTTGAGCAGCGCAATAGCCATTTGGCAATAGCCGGCACCCAGCGCCCAGAAAATAGGGGTACGACCATTCACATCAGGGGCATTGATTAGGCTCGCCACCAATTCTTTGGGCAAAATGCCCAGAATATACCGGGCATCATATAAGGCAATACGATGCAGGTAATTCTCACCGGCACATATGTCACAAATAGCCAGCAAATCCATATTGGCAGTTATTAGTAAGCGGGCCAGAGCAGTGTCGTCAAGCGCTATGGCACGGTCGAATACCGTAGTCTTACCGCCCTCGGCCCGATAGTTTATGTTCAGGGTGCTGTCATAATCAACAAGCTGACGGATGGCCGTCAGATAATGCGGATGCCCATGGCCGGCCAACCATAAAAATGGCGAATCCGCCAGAGCAGACTGGTAGTGGTTAAAATCCACGTGGTTGATGATCAGATCAAAGTAACTGGTTTCCGACACCAGCCTGTCCAGACTGAAAGTAAAAGCCGAAGGCTGATTTTTGGTGGCTGTGTAAAAAGGGTCTACCCCCAGGCGCAACAGCCCATCGAAAAGCATCAACCCCACATTTTGATATAAATATTCCTGATCATAGACAAACTCTTGTAGCAAAGTATAGCTGCTGTTGTTTTTCTCCTTACGGGTAAAATCAAAACCACCAGCAGCAAATGACCCCAACAAGTCATCCATGTCTTGCTGCCTTACCCACTCCTGGCGGGAATAAACCAGCAAGTCGTTTAAAACCAGCCTGAGCATTTTCATTCCCGTTTTTTGATCCGGACTCAGATAAGAGCTATAAGCCGGATCGCCAACCAAAGCCACTAATTGCCAGGGTGTAGTATTGGGGTGTGCCCGCAACTCCTGTAATGACTGCGTAAAAGGATTTTCCTCGGAAAATGCCCAATACGGCAGAAGCAAAAAAGCAAAGATCAGGAGTTTCATTGGCGTATAGCCTCGGGAGAAGCGTTTTTGTTGAGTGTTTGAACATGCATATTAACAAATAATTACTATACCAAAAAATTACAGCGCTTTTTTTGCCCTTGCCATCGCAGATATTAATATTTTAGCCCAACCATGTTAAGCAAAAAAGACAAAGCCGCCCTGCGGAGCAGGTTGTTTCGCCACCTTGATGGCATTGTTACGGCTCCTACCGCTTATGAGCTGTACAAACGGGGCATTACCGACCTGCTTTTGCAGCAGCAAACCGTGGATGTGGATGAATTGGCTACCGGCAGCCAGGCCCATGCCGGCTATTTGAATGTAGCCCTGCGGGTGCTGGCCTCACAAGGATGGCTACACCAGCGGGTGGACAATGCCGCCAATAAAGTAACCTACAGCACGGTACCGCTTAGTGAAAGGGCTTTCGGCTATTTCAATTTGTATAAAGACGTGGTAGAACTTATGAAGTTCTCCGGCCGCTTCCATCCGCGCAGGTTTGAACTGGAGCCATTTCTGAAACTGGAAGAGTTGTTTGCCCGCTTCAGGCAAAATTACGACCTGTCAGCCCCTGCCGACCCTACCGAGGCGCATCTGCGACAACAGATTTTCGGGCATATAGAAGGTATGATTGTCGGGCCTACGGTGGTGCATCTGGGCATGAGTGGTATGTTTCATAAGTATTTTATGGAAACCCGCTTCAAACCGGAAGAGTTCCATCAGGATGGCGAAAGTTTTGGCCGTCTGCTGGATATGCTGGTGTATTTCGGTTGGTTTGAGAAAAAAGGCGACACCTACCAGTTTACCGAAACCGGGCTGTTCTGTGCCCGCAGGGCCAGCGCCTACGGGGTTACGGTATCTTATATACCCATGCTGCGCAGGCTTGATGAACTCCTGTTCGGCCAGCCGCAGGCCGTGCTGGAGCATGACCCCGACAGCCCCGAAACACATGTGGACCGCGCTATGAATGTATGGGGCAGCGGAGGTGCCCATGCCAATTACTTTAAAGTGGTTGATGAAATAATCATTGATATTTTTAACCGGCCTATCGAGGAGCAGCCGCGTGGGATTCTGGATATGGGCTGCGGTAATGGCGCTTTTTTGCAGCATCTGTTCAATATAATTGAGCAACAAACCCAGCGCGGCAAGATGCTGGAAGAGCACCCGCTGATTCTGGTGGGCGTTGACTACAACCAAACCGCCCTGCGCATTACCCGCGCCAACCTGATACAGGCCGATATCTGGGCCAAGGTAATATGGGGCGATATTGGCCGCCCCGACCGGCTGGCTGATGACCTGCGCAGCAATTACGATATCGAACTGGCCGACCTGCTCAACGTGCGCACCTTTCTCGATCACAACCGCCCATGGCAGCCCCCTGCCGGAGCGCTGGCCGGCACCAGCACCTCTACCGGGGCCTTTGCCTGGCGCGGAGCACGCCTGAGCAACAACGAGGTGGAACAGTCGCTCACCGAGCACCTGCAGCGCTGGGCACCCTACGTACACCGGCACGGCCTGCTGATTATCGAGCTGCACACCCTGCCCCCGGCCACTGCGGCAGATCACCTGGGGCAGACCCCTGTAACGGCTTATGATGCTACCCACGGATATTCAGACCAGTATATTGTAGAGGAAGAGGTGTTCAGGCGCGCTATGCAAAGGGCCGGCCTTAGGCCTAACCCTGCTCTGGGTCGCTGCTTTCCCAGCACGGAACTGCCGGTGGTCAGCATTAATTTGTTTGAAACCGAAAAAAAATAAATATAGCAGCCTGACAGCAAAAAACACGGCCTGGCTTTAAATGAGGCTGTTTTCTGGGCTTTTCATCCAGCTTACCCCCTGTGTTTGATAATAGAATATTTCTGAAAATGAGCGATTTGGCGATAAATATCACTAACTTGCGCCATTATTGAATTTAATTATTAGTACAAAATGAAAGGAACAGTAAAATTCTTCAATGAAGCCAAGGGATTTGGCTTTATTATCGAGGAAGACTCACAAAAGGACTACTTCGTGCACGTTTCGGGTCTTATTGACGAGATCAAGGAAGGTGACAACGTAGAGTTTGAAGTAACCGAAGGAAGAAAAGGACTTAATGCTATAGATGTGAAAGTAGTGTAATTTCTTGACCTTTTTACGAAAAAAGCCGGCCCACAAGCCGGCTTTTTTTATGCCTTGAGATAAGGGTTGTCGCCATGAGTTATCAGCCGGATAGCTCCTTGCAGAACGGCTACTTTAATCTCATCAAATCGGCCAATAACCTCGCCATCGAGTTGCCAAAGTACAGGTTTTTCAAACTGCAGCGTTGCCTGGCGGGCCTGCAATACGCGGCCGTTTTCATAGTCCAGGAAGTTTTCATTAAACCGCGCCAGCCCCGCCTTGATCAGAGCCGGGCCGTCAATACGTTTTACCAATACCACTTCAAAAAGGCCGTCCATGGGGTTACTCTCCCGGTTGAGTGGTACCCCGGTGCCATACTTACGGGCATTGCACAAGGCCGACATATAGACGGTCTCGCTGGTTTCTTCCCGGTCGGTCTTTACCTGTACTTTAAAAGGCGTCATGCTCTTCAGCTCTTCGATAAAATACCTGGCATAGGTGAGCATACCCCGGTTGGGGTCTTTTTCATAAGCCTCCACAATGCGGGCATTGATACCGGCATCGCCAATATGCATGCTATGGTAGTGGTCGTTTACTTGCAAAATATCGAGCCCGGCCACCTGCTGCGACATAATAATATCCTTGAGTGCTTCCAGAGGGTTGGGATTTACATTGAGCTCTACCGCCATACCGTTGGCCGAGCCCAGCGGCACAATGCCCATGGCATAAGGGGTGCCCATCAGCGCCAGGCCGGTAAACAAGGTGGTGCCGTCACCACCAACCGATACCACCTTGTCGGGCTGCTCATCTGCCAGCATTTTACGCAATTGTTGCGTGTCGTTTTGCCCGGTGGTTTTATACATAGCCACCTCAATGCCGTACTTCAGGCAAAGCCGGAAGGCCTTGCGCATAAAAGGCGCTTTGTTTACTCCTCCAGAAATCGGGTTTACTACAAAAAGTAATTTCATTGTTGATAATTTTCAATATCCTTTAATTCACTGGCAATTTCATCGCTATCGCTAAAATACACCACCGGCACCGGCAAGGCCTGTAAGCGCGCCAGATAGGCTTGCTTACGCGAAGAAAGCGACTTGCGGGTTTTTCGGATGTATATTTTGTAAATACTTTGCGGAAAGGCCACCGCCACATCGGCATACACACGCATATCCTGCTGGGTGTCATCCCCCAACAGGATAAACTGCTTGCCGGGCGAATGCCTGATAATATTGTGGATATGCTGTAATTTGTAATCAGCAGCTTTTTTGCGGATAAGTTGCAGTGCCCTTGTCCAGGTAGTAAGATATAGCGGCCCGGCAGGTATTTGATGCTGCAACATTACATTGCTCAATAAACCGAACAGATTGCTTTCGCTTTTGGAAATATAAAAAATGCGCCCCTGGCGCCCGGCTACCGCCTGTAGCAAGCGTAAGGTAAAGCTCACCGGCTTGCGCTTATGAGGTGAAACAAAGAGCAAGGTACGGATGCGCTTGTAAAAGCTACGTGTATATGAGACCAGGATGGTGTCATCCACATCGGAGATGACCGCCAGCGGGAAATCCGTATCGGGAAAATAGGTCGGATAGTTCTGGCAAACGGGCAGCGGCTCCTTATTGCCCTGCAGGTAAACGGCCAGCTTGGTGGTTTTGCCTGCCGGCACCTCCAGCACAAAGCTGCCACGGCTGCTGGTTTTGACCGGCCACCTGCGTCCGTCAAGCTCCACTTCCAGGTGAGCATGGGCGGCTGGCGGCATAAAAAATGTCTTGCCGGTGGTCAGGAATTTGCGCAACATCGACATCCGGGTGCGGTACTGTGGGCAGCGCCCTTTGATAACCGTGCCTCTGATTTGCAGTCGAGGGCCAAACTGTACTGCCGATATGTGCCACAGGCTTTGCACCACACCTTAGTGATATTGTACATAATGGCGCCATTTCTCCAGCACCTGCTGCATATCAGTCGGCAATGGCGATTCAAAATATAGCTGCTTGCCGGTGGCCGGGTGCACAAAACCCAACGACCTGGCGTGCAAGGCCTGGCGCGGCAGTAATTTAAAGCAATTTTGCACGAAGGTCTTGTACTTGCCAAACTGCGTGCCCTGTACGATGCGGTCACCACCATAGGTGGCGTCATTAAACAGCGGGTGGCCGATGTGCTTCATATGGGCGCGTATCTGGTGGGTGCGGCCGGTCTCAAGGCGGCATTCTACCAGCGACACATAGCGCAGGTATTCCAGCACCCGGTAATGGGTAACCGCATGCTTACCCTGGTCGCCATCGGGGAAGGCGGCTACTACCCTGCGGTCTTTAGGGCTGCGACCCAGGTTCACTGCTATGGTGCCTTCCTCATCAGGCTCACCCCATACCAGAGCCTGGTAGGTGCGTGCTATGGAATGGTCGAAAAACTGCCGGGCCAGACTCATCATGGCTGTTTCGGTCTTAGCGATCACCAGCAGGCCGGAGGTATCCTTATCGATACGGTGTACCAGGCCGGGGCGCCCCTGATTACCGGCCATTTCCGGCAGGTTGTTAAAATGCCAGGCCAGGGCATTTACCAGGGTGCCCGTCCAGTTTTGATGGGCCGGATGCACTACCATACCGGCCGGTTTGTTTACCACCAGCAAGTGCTCATCTTCATAAACGATGTCCAGCGGGATGTCCTCCGGCACCACTTCGGTATCGCGCGGTGGCTCGGGCAGCGATACGGTGATTACATCGGCCGGCCGCACCTTGTAATTAGGCTTCACCGGCTGCTCATTTACCCGGATAAAGCCCTCCTTGATAGCCGCCTGAATACGGCTGCGCGATACATTGGGCAGGCGGTCGAGTAGGTACTTGTCGATGCGCAAGGCTGCCTGCCCCGGATCGGCCACAATACGGTGGTGCTCGAACAGGGTATCGGCAGAATCGATGTCGGCTGGCTGATGCATAATTGTACAAAGATACTTTAATTTCGCGCAGATGCTGACCATAGGGCCCATACCGCCACCGCATGAAATAACCGTGCCCGACAACCCCAACCGGGTACGGCTTTACGTCAGGCGCGAAGACCTGGGCCACCCGGTGGTATCGGGCAATAAATGGCGCAAGCTGCGCTACAACCTGGCAGCGGCCCGGCAAATGGGCATGGTGCTGCACTATATGGACCGCCCCACCTACCGGCAAAAGCACACCCCGGAGGTAATCCGGGTGCTGCGCGAGCAGTTCGGGCGTTTCTACCTGATACCCGAAGGCGGCACCAACCGGCTGGCCTTGCAAGGAGCAGCCGAAATGGTTACGGAGCTGGACGAAGACTATGACTACTACTGCCTGCCCTGCGGCACGGGAGGCACGTCTGCCGGTATCATCTGCGGCCTGCAGGGACAGGGTCAGGTACTGCCCTTTTCGGTATTAAAAGGAGATTTTCACACTGCGATTATCAAGGAACTGCTCAAGAATAACAACTGCAGCCATCTGACCAACTGGCAGGTGATAACCGACTATCACTTTGGCGGCTACGCCAGGTTTTCTCCGGCCCTGATCAGCTTTATCAATGACTTCAAAAAGAATTACCACATCCCGCTCGACCCCATCTATACCGGCAAGTTGTTTTACGGCCTTTTCGACCTGATAGCCAACGGGTTTTTCAAACCGGGCAGCCGTATTTTGGCCTTTCATACCGGAGGGTTGCAGGGCATTGCCGGCTTTAACGAACGCTTCGGCCCGCTTATAGAAACTTGACAGAAAGTTTTTCTTTTGCTATCTTCACCGCGTAACCTAACCACAAACCTGTTATGCCTGTATTCAACTCACCCCTCGAGGCTTTCCTGCACTGGGAGGCCAACACCCCCGATAGCCTGGCCTTCCGGCAGCCTGTAAACCGCCAATACCGCGACTATACCTACCGCCAGGCGGGCGATGAGGTGCGCAGAGTGGCAGCCGGCCTGCAAGCCCTGAGGCTGCCTCCCAAAAGCCATGTAGCCCTGCTGTCGAAAAACTGCGCCCATTGGATGATGGCCGATCTGGCCATTATGATGGCCGGCTATGTGTCGATACCCATCTATCCTACCCTGAATGCCGACTCCATCAGGCCTATTCTTGAGCACAGTGAGGCTAAAGCCATTTTTGCTTTAAAGCTGGATGACTTTACCGGTCAGAAAAGCGGCATTCCTGATATACCGCTAATCGGCAGCGAGTTGTACAACAACCCCAGCGAGCTAACCTGGGAAAATATGGTAGCTACGCACGAGCCCCTGGCCGAACCGGTAGCCCAACATGCTGATGACCTGTTTACCATCATTTATACTTCGGGCACTACCGGCACTCCCAAGGGAGTTATGCATACGGTAGGCAATGTAAACCTGACGGTACAAACCGCATTGAAGATATTGCCCATACAGGCCCACCCACGCTTCTTTTCTTTTCTGCCGCTTTCGCATGTGGCCGAGCGGGTAGCTATCGAGTTGCATGGCTTGTACCGGGGCGCTATATTCCATTTTCCCGAGTCGCTGGAAACCTTTGGTGAAGACCTGGCCAAAGCCAGTCCGCATATGCTGTTTGCCGTACCGCGTATCTGGGCCAAGTTTCAGGAAAAGATACTGGAGAAAATGCCGCAGGCCAAGCTGGATAAACTGCTGCGCATACCTTTGCTGGGCGGTCTGGTCAGGAAAAAAATTGTCAAGAAACTGGGGCTCTCGGAAGCCACCTACCTGGCTACCGGAGCCGCCCCCATTGCCGTCAGCCTGCAGGAATGGTTTGCCCGCCTGGGAATTGAAATACACAATGACTACGGCATGACCGAAGACTGTATCCTGTCGCACTACAACCTGCCGGGTACCAATAAATTTGGTACGGTAGGGCGGCCGCTGCCGGGTGTTACCGCCAAACTGTCGCCCGAAGGCGAAATCAGAATCAAGAGCGCGGCCCTGATGAAAGGCTACTACAAAGAGCCCGAGCTTACCGCCCAGGTATTTGACGAAGACGGCTTTCTGAAAACCGGAGACATTGGTGAGTACGACCACGATGGCTACCTGACCATCACCGGCCGGGTAAAAGACCAGTTCAAAACCGACAAGGGCAAGTATATTTCACCTGCTCCGATAGAGCTGGAGCTACTCAAAAACCCCTATATCGAGCAGGTATGTGTAGTGGGCATGGGCATACCGCAGCCCATTGCGCTTATCATTCTCTCTCAGGAGGCAAAAAACACCGACCGGGAGGCAGTAAATGCCAGCATCCTGGCCACCATTGACGAGCTAAACCCTAGACTCGAAAAGCACGAACGCCTGGAAAAGGCAGTGATTATGCAAGAAGAATGGTCGGTTGATAATGGCTTGCTAACCCCTACGCTCAAAGTAAAACGCAACCAGGTGGAGAAAATTCATGCCCCGATGTACAAAACCTGGTTCGACAGGCCCGAGCGGGTAATCTATGAAGAAGAGTTGGCATAGGTGCCTTCGATAAATTAGCTATTTCTTCTTTTTACCCCGATTCCCTCTAAAGCCCGATTGCCTGTTTGGTAAATAGCACAGGACCCATCAGGTTTTGGTCCCGAATGAGTCCTGCGCGCGGCATACTTCAACCTGATTATCTGGATACTTTATTGACCACTGGCGGAATGGTTTGCAAATAATCGTATATGGCGCCTGCTTCGGCTTCGGTCATTTGCGCATAGGGCAACATAGGGTAAGCCAGTGCCCGGTTATCTCGACCTATGCCAAATCGTACCGCCCTGATAAATTCTTCTTTTTGCCAATTACCGATCCCCGTTTCTTTATCAGGCGTCAGATTAGCGGAAAGAACAATATCACCTTCTTCATTGTACAATTTATTGCCTCCGGCAAAATAACCTTTGCTCTTGGGTGGATCCAGGTAGTTATTGGTTTTAAAATCAGCCGAATGGCAGGCGTAGCAATCAAGATTATGCGCCAGATACTCGCCCCAGGCCACCGTATTGGTGGTATCGGGCATGGCAATGGGAGCGGCCGGCATAGGCAGAGGCTTGAATGCGATGCGACACAATAATTTGGTCAGAAAAGATGGCTGCGGAGGTGTATCGGGAGTAGGATCGGCTGTTACCATAGGATGATCCGAACGCAAGAAAGCTATGATGGCCTTCAGATCATCATCCGCCATCAAGGGCAGCTTGGCCATATAGGGCGGGCAGTAGCGCCCATCTTTCCTGATACCGGTGCGCAACAGGTA
Source organism: Cyclobacteriaceae bacterium (assembly GCA_015488485.1). GTDB lineage: Bacteria > Bacteroidota > Bacteroidia > Cytophagales > Cyclobacteriaceae > S012-113. The sequence goes on from WFNR01000028.1 coordinate 29,739, forward strand.
CAGCAGTTCGCCATCCGTCCAGTTGCCTATGCCATATTCTTTGTCCTGGGTAATATTCGGAGAATAAATCTCACCGAATTCGGGAGGGACATCGAGCAGTTTTTTACCGGTAAGCTTACGCGTTTCTCGGTTCATGTGGCAATTGGCGCACAACATACTCACCAGCCTGCGGCCACGCTCTACAGCCTGTGGTGTAGCGTGCACCTGCAATTCAACCTTTTCCGTGTCATAAACAGGGATGCCGCTGAAATTGATATAGGCGGCCCCAATAACGATCAGCAAAACAATGGCTCCAAAAACAATTGCCGTGATTTTAAGAAACGTTTTCATTATATATTGGTTTGGTTAGGAAATACGCAAGGGAAAATCGAAATAAAAAACCTTTCACCGGAAGCAACATGGTACTCCCGGTTAACAGAATATTCAGCCATTTTTAATTGATTTGCCTAACAACCATAAAAATAACTGTCACAACAGCTATTATAGACAAGTATCAGGAAAAAATCAAGTTTAGTTTTCAAAGAAGAAGCCTCTATTCTTAAAAAACCAGGTACTTATACAAAGCGAATGATACCTGGCACCCGAGCCTACCTTGGCGCAGACAGGCCGGGGTCTGTGAATAGCATTGTTGCAGCATGATAGAGACCCTTGCCCGAATGGGGTCAGGCGGGCGGCCTGCCTAAGCGGCAGTCAGGCTTGCTTGGAGCAAACAGGAATAAATCCAGGGATTTCGGGTTTATTTTTATAAGCTGCCTTTATAAGCTGCCTTCGAGAGCCTGCCTTCGAGAGCCTCAGGCAGCACAACCAACTACTTCGGGTGCCTGGCTTCGGGTGCCTCAGCCATATGCCTTCGAGAATCTGCCTTCGAGAACCTGCCTTCGAGAACCTGCCTTCGAGAACCTCAGGCAGTACAGGCAGAACAGGCAGGACAGGCAGTACAGGCAATACAGCCTATTCAGCCAGATCAGTGAACTGCAAGTCACCACTTTTATTTGCAACACTCCAACCTAATGGTTGAAGCGAATTTTCAATTCCGGGCATTACCCCAGCACATGCCGCTTAAGTGCCCGGCTTAGAAAACGGATTTTTTCGCGCAAGGGGAAGCGCTTGAGGTTGACTTTTACCACTCCTTTGGTGAGCATGGTTTTTTGCGAATAATCGATGTTGACATCTATCACCACATGGCGGCCTTCGGCACTCAGGGCAATGGCCCTGGCAATGGTTTCGTCAATCTGCCGGTCGTTGTCGAGGGCCAGGTATTCGGCACCGGTAGCCTGCGCCATTCCGGCAAAGTCCACCTGCCCCAGTTCCGAGCAGGTTTTGCGGTTGAGGGGTATCTTCTGAAACTGGGATATCTGTCCCAGCTCGCCATCGTTGAAGACAAAGAACATCACCGGAGCACGGTAACTGACAGCCGTGATCATTTCCATGCCGGTCATCAGAAAAGCCCCGTCACCCACTATGGCCGCTACCTGCTGCCCGGGGTTGTTGAGCCTGGTGGCAATAGCGGCCGGCACACAATAGCCCATGCAGTTAAAATCGGTGGGCGAGATAAAATGGCGCGGCAGATCTACCGGAAACAACTCGGAAGCCAGAAAAGTATGCTTGCCATCATCAATGACGAGACGGGCATCGGCATCGAGCTGTTCCTTCAGGCTTTTAAAGAAATAACCGGGCGATACTTTATCGTCTTGTTTCTCCTTGAGCCAGCTCTGGTTGTATTTATCATTCTTCTCTTTGATGGCAGCCATTGTACTGGCGCTGTCTGCCGGTGGCTCAACAGCCATTTCCTGCAAAGCCGCCAGCAGCGCCTCCAGGGCCAGCCGGGCATCGGCCTCAATGGCTAGCGTAGTCTTAAAGTTCTTGTCAAAAACCTCCGGGTTGATATCGATATGAATCAGGTTTTTGGGCTGTTCCAGGCCGTAAGAGCCGGTAGCAATCTCGCCAAAGCGCGTGCCGATGGCCAGCAGCACATCGTGGCGGTCCAGCGCCCACTGCCCCGATGGCTTGGACGAAGCACCCAGCCCCACCGAGGTATAGAGTGGATGGCTGTTGGGAAATGCGCTCTTGCCCTGCAGAGTGGTGGCCACCGGGGCGCCCAGCAGCTCGGCCAGCTTTACCGTCAGGTCGCTGGCATCTACCGCCCCCCAGCCAACAAACAACATGGGATGTTTTGCCCCGGCCAACATTTTGGCGGCTTGTTTTATCTTGTCCGCATCAGGAGCCGGGGGTTGATAGGCCGGCTGATAGATCGGCAGATCATCTATGGGTGCTGCAAAAAGCTGTAGATTGATAGGCAGCTCCACGAAAACAGGCCCCGGCTCACCGGCCATCGCTATATCATGCGCCTTATACAAGGTGGGGATAATATCTTCATGGCGTTCTATTTTAATCTGCGCCTTGGTAATGGGTGCGGCCAGCGCCATCTGGTCGAAATGGTGCAGCTGATAATGCTTGCCGGTATCGGTGCGCACCCCTCCGGCCAGCACCAGCATGGGGATGCCATCCAGAAAAGCCTCGCCAATGCCGCTCAAAGCATGGGTAAGGCCGGCTGCCGGCACAATGGTAAGCACCCCGATAGCCCCGCTGGTGCGTGAGGTGGCATCGGCCATAAAAGCGCCCCCGCCCTCGTGGGTTACCAGCACCGGAGTAATCTGCTGCGAATTGTTGAGCTCATCATAAAGCTCGGTAGTATGTGTGCCGGGAATACCGTAGGTGTATTGCACACCCAGTTGTTCCAGTGCATAAACGGCCAGTTGTGCGCCTGTCTTTTTCATATTTAGGTCTATTCTGTGGTTAATAACTTTTTGCCGGCAATCTCATAGGCTGCCATGCGGCCGGTAAGCACGCAGCCGCCCAGGAAGGTGCCCTCCAGCGAGCCCAGGCCATGTATACCGCCACCACCGAAGCCGGCTGCTTCGCCTACGGCATAGAGGCCCGGCAAGGGCTTGTCATCCTCGGCCAGCACTTGGCATTGCAGGTCGGTCTGGATACCTCCGAGGGTTTTGCGCGACAGGATAAACTCGCGTATGGCAATCAGCGGCAGGGCTTTGGGGTCGTTGATTTTCTGGAATTTGCAGGTACGCACCCGGTCGCCCCGGTATCTGCGGGCGTGGGCAATACGCCTGAGCTGTTCGTCATTATAAAATTTCGGGCCGCGGTCGATCTGGGCATCATAGGCAGCAATGGTTTCCTGCAGGGTAGCGGCCTCTACATCATGGCTGCCGGTAAGGGCATTCATTTTGTCAGCCAGTTCGGCCACGCTGTTGGCCGTGACAAAATCCTGGCAGTTGTCCAGCATATCATGCACCAACTCCTTGTTGCCAAACAGCAGTGTTTTGATAAAGGCCGGCCAGTTTTTATCGCGCATGGCTTTATTCGACTCCGACCCCGATATGGCAAATTCCTTGTAAGCAATTTTCAGGTTAAGCACCTGCCAGCTATACTTCTTCTCCTGCTTGACAATCTGCTCTACCAGAAACCGGGTGTCGTAGGCCGTTACCAGCGGCATGGGGCCGATGCGCTCACCCTTGTAGTTGAGCCACAGGGCCGATTTGGGTGGCACCAGACTCAGGCCGTGCAGTGGCCTGGTGGGTCGTGGGTGGTGTACTCCGGCAGCGTAGAGCCACATTTTATCAAGATGGGTAACGCGGCCGCGGTGTGCCTGCACCGCCAGATGCATATCGCCCCGGCCATAGCGATGGGCGCCATTTAGCAGTACCTCCGGAGGCTGCCCCCAGGGCTTGTACCAGTGCTGGCGTACCATCTCCAGGTTGCCGCCTATGCCACCAGTGGCTATTACCGTAACATCTGCGCTGATGTCAAAAGGGGTATCGGTGGCTTCGTCTGTACCCCGCACGCCTGTAATACGGCCGCCAGCGGTTAGCAGGGCCTCGGCCTTATGGCGAAACAGCAATTGCAGGTGGCTGGCTGCCCGCGGATGGCCCAGCAGCTTTTTGCGCAGCACCTCCGACAACTCATAGCCCGTACCCCATACCATGTGAAAACGCGGATATGAGTTGCCGGGTGTATAGAGGCCGCGCTCTACCCAGTGCACCACGGGAAAAAACTTAATCCCCTGCTGGCGAAGCCACCAATACACCTTGTCGGTGCAGTTGTACACATAGGTTTTGGCCCAGGCCCGTGGCCAGTGATCGTGCTCGTCAAAGCGGGCTACTGCACACCAGTCTTTGTAAGCCAGCTCGGGCGAATCTTTGATGCCGGCCTTGCGCTGCTGCGGGGTATCGACAAAAAACATACCGCCAAAGCTCTCCTTGGCCAGCCCGCCAAAATTGGCTTCTTCATCGCGATCAATCAGCAGCACCTGCTTGCCCAGGTTGAGCAGCTCCAGGGCGGTGGTGATACCGGCAATGCCCCCGCCAATAATGACGACTTCGGTCTGATAATTTTTCATAGGCATAAATTCATCCTAAGATAGGCTAAAAATTATCGTGTGCCAACTGCTGGCACCTCTAACCACAGGAATACGACATATTTCTTATTTTTTACCAAACACCGATACAAACATGCGCATAGTAAGAAGCCTGTATCTGATTATCAACTACAAAACTTTTCTGGTAACCGCCTTGTCGTTGGTTTCTACCTGGCTATGCACCAAATACAACTACAAAGCCGATTTCCCACTCACCCTGGTGGGGATAGCCATTGTCTTTCCGGTGGTTTTTTCTATCGACAGCGCCTACAAGCGCAGAGAGCGTGCCCTGATGCTGCTGGCAGACCTTGAAGCCCACCTGGTAGCCCTGAATATGGCTGCAAAAGACTGGCTACGCACCATGAACAAGGACTTTCTGACCACTTACCGGCAACACTTGTTGGCCGTATATGTGGCCATCAAAAACTTCTTTTTGCAAAAAGAGAGCAGCGCAGAAGGTGAGAAAAAAATCACCCTGGCTATGAGCAAACTTAGCGAAGCTACCCAGCAATTACGCGACTATAACCTGCCGGCCGGAGAAATGAGCCGGGTAAATCAGTATTTGAGCAAAATATTAATCGACATTGAAAACCTGAAAACCATTTTTTACTATCGCACACCGGTGACGCTGCGTTCTTACAGCCGGGTGTTCATATATGCTTTCCCGATTATTTACGGCCCTTATTTCGTGTATATTGCAGAAAATTTTTCGCCCGGTCTTGAGTATGCCATGCCGGTGATATTCAGCTTTATTCTGGTCAGCCTCGACAACATACAGGTTCATCTGGAAAACCCGTTCGACCAGTTGGGCGAAGATGATATTAAGTTCGATCAGGAAAAATTCGCCCGCTTGCTGGATTAAAAATTTCCTGTATTTTTTTAAGATAAAAATAAAATGCCGGTATATTATTGTGGCAAAACCAAAAGTGCTAAATATGAAAAAAGGATTGATCGTATTGGGGATAATGTTGGCCTTTGTGCCGGCCCATAGTCAGGTAGATGAGAGTAAGTTGGGTGCCTGGTATATGTATTTCTGGAATGCCCGCACAAAAGAAAAAACCATTGGTTTTCAGGGAGATATCCAGTATCGTAACTGGAATATTCTGGGCGATCTGGAACAGTTGCTGCTGCGCGGTGGAGTAGCCTATACCACACGTAACAAAGAGGCCGTCTTTACCCTGGGATATGCCTATATAATGAGCCAGCCATATGGCGAGAATAACACCTCCGTCAGTGAAAGCCGTATTTATCAGGAAGCCCTGCTGCCACAAAAAATAGGCAACAGGATGCATATATTTCATCGTTTCAGGTATGAACAAAGATTTGTGCAAAATCAGGATTTCCGCACCCGCTGGCGTTATTTTTTGAATATAGCCGTGCCGTTCAATCAAACAGATTTATCCAAAGGCGCACTCTATGCTGCGGCCTATTCCGAGATTTTTCTAAATGGCCAACGCGATATCGGCAATGGCGATACCGTGGCTATCTACGACCGTGCCCGCTTGTATGGGGCCTTGGGGTACGGCCTTACCGACAGGCTTAGATTGCAAACAGGCTATATGCAGCAGGTAACCGATAGCTGTAGCAAAGGACAATTGCAGGTAAGTTTGCACCATACCTTTTGAGCTTGGTGACAGGTAATTTTTGCCTATCTTTATTCACGTAAAATTGTTTGCTATGCGACCGGGTATATTGTTTTTACTGTTTTTGGCCTGGGCTTGTACAGGCCAAAAAGAAGCCGAACAGGCTTATAAAAGCGAGCTCAAAGAACTCATCCCTCTCAAGGGGCACGACCCCTATGAGGAGGGCGTTATGACCGACCCCTATCTGCAACACCGCCTGGTAAAACTGCTGGGGCAGGGCAAATACGATACGTTGGTAAAGGTAATGTACGATTGCAGCCCCATAGGTTTTAACAACGAACTGCTGTACTGGGTAGGCTATTCCCAAGAGAAGCCGGCCAGCAATGGCGGAGCCATTATCATTGACCTGAACAAAGATGCAATCTATGTGGGTCTGGAAATAAACGACCAGGTGCAGCTCTTTTCAGAGGCCGGAGACCTGAACAACAAGCCGCTTAAGCTCGACAGGTGGTTTAAGCGCAGGAACAAAACCACCGGCAAAAAGACAGCCCCAGATAGTACGGCCGGTAAGCAGTGAGGCAGGTAACCGCTCGTAGAATTCTCACGTATATTGCTGTTGATAAAATCGAATTTTGTGATCACTAAAAACAAGAAAGAAAGCCATGAAAAGTAAAACTACATTATTTGCCCTGCTTGCCGGATTGTTTCTGCTGGCAGCTTTTACCTTACCGGAAATAAACTCTTCAGTACCTGAAGAAGGAGAATTTGAAATACCGGAAAACATCAATGCCATTTTTGAAAAATCGTGCTTTGGCTGCCATAACAGTGAGTCGGACTACCAGAAAGCCAAAGACAAAATGATGATTGATAAGCTGGGTGACCTGAAGAAATCGAAATTGGTGGCCAAGCTCAATAAAATAGGCAAGGAAGTAAGCGAAGGTGAAATGCCGCCTGAAAAATTTGTGGCCAAGTACCCCGACAGGGTGCCTACCGATGCTGAGAGGCAGGCATTGGTTGATTGGGCCAAAAATGCTATTAAAACCCTGACCAAAAAATAATCATGGCTAAGAAAATATTGCTGGGCCTGGTGGCTGTACTGCTGCTTATGCAGTTGGTGCCAGCCAACCGCCCGCCTGTAAAACAAGACAATCCTGCAGACCTGCTGGCTAATAATAGCGTACCCGAAGCAGTGGCACAAATACTGCGTGGCGCCTGCTACGATTGCCACTCCAACGAGACCCGCTACCCCTGGTACGCCTATGTGGCTCCGGTAAAATGGCTGGTGGCCGACCATGTAGAAGAAGGCCGCGAGCACCTTAACTTCTCCGATTGGCAGGCCATGGACATCGGGGATCAACTGGAAGCGCTGGACGAACTGGCCGAAGAGGTGGAAGAAGGAGAAATGCCTTTGCAGGGCTATCCGCTGGTACACCCGGAGGCCCGCCTTAGCGAGGAGCAGCGCCAGTTGCTCATAGACTGGGCCGGGCAGTTTGCCGACCAGCTGCTGGAGTAAGCAGGGTTATTACTCATCTTTTACTTTTCACAGGCAAGCCGGTAAATCAGCCATACCGCCAGCAGGATGGTGACCAGGAAAACGACAAAAAAGGGCGTAAATCCATAATGCCCAATCAGCCAACCGGCCGCAATAGGAAACAAAGCCGGCACCAGATTGCCCGCTCCAGCTAAGCCGGCATAGAGCGCCCGGTTCTGATTGCTCGATACTTCCAGCAAAATACCTTCCATCGCCACTTTATACAAGGTGAATACCAGCCCCCCGGCAAAGAAATACCAGCGAAATGCTGCCGGATTGCGCTGAATAAGTAAATGCAATGGCACCACTATACTGATGGCCGCAATTACATATAGCATCTGCTTGTACCTGATACGGCCACGGAAATAAAATAGCAAAAGCCCGGCTATCACCCCGGCCGATACCTTAAAAATCAGGTACTGCCCCACCACTATGTTGTTAATGCCGAACTGCTGCTTGCCATAATAGAGCAGAAAGGGCAGCAGACTCAGGCTAATGCCCAGTGTATTGACCAGCAACAAATAGCCACGCAAACGGGGGTTGTCGTTTATCTCAACACGCAGACGCTGCCAATAGGTACGCAGATCAGCTATCGGCCTGATTGTTGCCCCTACCTCCTGTACCTGCCAAAACCCTCCGGCTGCAATGGTAAGCGCCAGTCCGGCTGTAAAAAACAAGGCGGCATAATTGTAAGGATACGCATAAGCCTGTAACAACCGTGCTGCCAAAAGAGCCGAAATAAATACTCCGATGCTCATAAGTGCCTGCCGTAAAGAGAAAAAGGCTTTGCGTTTTTCCGGGAGCAACGATTTACCCAGTATATCGGTGTAGCTGATAGCTGCAAACGAGCCCCCCAAAGAAAAAACTGTAATTAGCAAAAACACCAGTGTGAGCACATGCCCGGTACCCTGCTGACGGGCCAGCAAGAACAGCAGCGCCCCCAGCCCCAACAAGGCCATTATCCGCAAGGCAATACCCATCAGCAAGTACCTCTTTTTAGCCGGCCGGTTATTCAGATAAGGCGAAAACACCAGTTGCATAAAGGCCGACCCACCCACCATAATAGCGGTTAGTATTCCGATGTGCAACGAAGTACCCCCGGCATCGGTAATCATGGCCGGCACAATGGTATCGACATCCATAAAATTTTGCGCCAACGCCAAAAACAAGGCATGCCACAGATAGGCCAGAAAATTTCGTTGCGATATTTCTTTCGTTAGCCTGGCAAGTGCCATAACAACCTGTTTTAAACCGGGAATTGTCATTAGAAAATCTAATGACAATTGACGAATTGAAAATCAATGAGTTATACAACTAATCGTATTACCCAAAAAAGATTTTCAATTGTCACGGTTAACCCTGACAAGTTATTGTTTGCCAATAACTTCGTCAGCCCGAAGGGCAAAATTGTCAATAAATTGACAATTTTGGGTTCAACAAAATTAACCCATGTCCCTGCCTCTTTCAGTGAGGAAAATTACGCAAGTTTTGAATACATTAAACTATTCATAATCGCATATTCGATTGTGTGATTATCAAATCAACGCAATCTTTTGTAGCTTTGGGGCTTCATCATTAGCAGGCTATACTATGGATAAGTACTCTTACATCGCCAATGCCGATGTTAATTATATTGATGAACTGTACCGGCTGTACAAGCAAGACCCGCAAGCGGTAGATGAAAGCTGGCAGCGGTTTTTTGAAGGTTTTGAATTTAACCTGCAAAAATATGGCGAAGACGGTGCCCCGGCAGGCGGGTTGTCCGACAAAGAGACCAAGGTACGCAACCTAATCCATGCCTACCGTACCCGCGGCCACCTGGAGGCCAAAACCAATCCGGTACGCAAAAGACGCGACCACAAGGCCCTGCTCCGGCTCGAAGACCATGGCCTGAGCGAGGCCGACCTGGATACCGAATTTGAAGTGGGCGCCATCCTGGGTATTGGCAAGGCCACCTTACGCAAAATACTTGACACCCTCAAAACCATATATACCGGTCATATCGGTTTTGAGTACATGTACATCCGCGAGCCCGATGTACTCTCCTGGTTTCGCGACAAGATCGAGCACGAATACCTGCACTTTCAGCTTTCGGTAAAAGAAAAGCAACGCATTCTCGAAAAGCTCAATGAGGCGGTGGTTTTTGAAAACTTCCTGCACACCAAGTATATCGGTCAGAAACGTTTTTCGCTCGAAGGGGGCGAAACCACCATTCCGGCCCTGGATGCGGTAATCAACCGCAGTGCCGACCTGGGCGTGGAAGAAGTGGTAATCGGCATGGCCCACCGTGGCCGCCTCAATGTGCTGGCCAATATCATGGGCAAGACCTACGAGCAAATCTTCAATGAATTTGAAGGCTCCATGCCGGACGAGACCATGGGCGATGGCGATGTGAAATACCATTTGGGCTATTCCAGTTTGGTAACCACCGAAAGCGGCAAAAAGGTAAACCTGAAGCTGGCCCCCAATCCATCCCATCTGGAAGCGGTGAATCCGGTGGTGGAAGGCTTCGTGCGCGCTAAGGCCGATGCCCAGTATGATGACGATTTTGACAAAGTGTTGCCCATCCTTATTCATGGCGATGCAGCCATTGCCGGACAAGGTATCGTATATGAGGTTACCCAGATGTCAAAATTGAAGGGCTATTATACCGGTGGTACGGTGCATTTTGTCATCAACAACCAAATCGGTTTTACCACTGATTTTGACGATGCCCGCTCCAGTATCTATTGTACCGATGTAGCCAAGGTAATAGACGCCCCGGTGATGCACGTAAACGGTGACGACCCCGAAGCTGTGGTTTTCTGTATGCGCCTGGCAGCCGAGTTCAGAAAGAAATTCAACCGCGATATCTACGTGGATATGGTGTGCTACCGCAGGCATGGCCACAACGAAAGCGATGAGCCCAAATTCACCCAGCCTTCGCTTTACAATATCATCTCCAAGCACCCCAATCCGCGTGAGATTTATAACAAAAAACTGATTGAACGGGGCGATGTGGATGCCAATCTGGCCAAGCAAATGGACAAGCAGTTCAGGCAATTGCTGCAAGACCGCCTGAACCTGGTTAAGCAAAAACCGCTACCCTATGAGTATCATCCGCTTGAAAAGCAGTGGCAGGCCCTGCGCAGGTCCAACCCGGCCGACTTCGACCATTCACCCGAAACCGCCATCGACAAAAAAGTAATCGAACAGGTAGGCAAAGCGCTGATTACCATACCGGAAGGCTTTAAGCCCATCAAGCAAATAGAAAAGCAGCTTAAGCAGCGTGAAGAGATGTTCTTCAAAACCGGTAAGCTCAACTGGGCGGCAGCCGAGCTGCTGGCCTACGGCTCTTTGCTGCTGGAGGGCTATCCGGTACGCATGTCGGGGCAGGACGTACAGCGCGGCACTTTCTCACACCGCCATGCCGTGCTGCGCGATGCCAATACCAACGAAAGCTATAATTCGCTCAACCACATTACCGATAAGCAGCCACCTTTTATGATTTATAATTCACTGCTGTCGGAATTCGGGGTACTAGGCTTTGAGTTTGGCTATTCGATGGCCAACCCCAATGCGCTGGTTATCTGGGAGGCACAATTTGGCGACTTTGCCAATGGCGCCCAGGTGATGTTCGACCAGTTTATTGCCACCACAGAAACCAAATGGCAGCGCATGAGCGGCCTGGTGATGCTGCTGCCGCATGGCTACGAGGGCCAGGGGCCCGAGCACTCTAACGCCCGCCCCGAGCGCTATCTGCAACTGGCAGCCGATTACAACATCGTGGTGGCCAACGTAACACGGCCGGCCAACTTCTTCCACCTGCTGCGCAGGCAACTGGCCTGGCCTTTCCGCAAGCCGCTCATCGTTATGTCGCCCAAGAGCCTGTTGCGCCACCCCAAGGTAATCTCCCCGATTGAGGAGTTTACCAGCGGAGGTTTTAAAGAGCTGCTGCCGGACGATTATGCCACACCGGCCAAAGTAAAAAAAGTACTGATCTGCTCCGGCAAGATATATTACGAGCTGGATGCCAGACGCCAGGCCGACAAGCGCAAGGATGTGGCCATCATCCGCATCGAACAGCTTTATCCTTTCCCGGATTTCAAGCTGGACGATGAGCTCGACCGCTACCCTGGTGCCGAGTACATCTGGGTGCAGGAAGAACCGGCCAATATGGGCTACTGGTCGTTTGTACACCGGGTGTATGCCAGACCACTACGCTTGATAGCCCGCAGTACGGCCTCCTCACCGGCCACCGGCTATCACAAGCAGCACGAACTGGAACAAAAAGAAATTATAGATACGGCATTTCAAGACTAACAAGATATGAGTGTTCAGATAAAAGTACCCGAAGTAGGTGAATCGATCAGCGAAGTAACCGTAGCCAACTGGCTGAAGCAGGATGGCGATATGGTGGAAATGGACGAAGTGCTCTGTGAGTTGGAATCGGAAAAAGCTACCTTCGAGCTGCCGGCCGAAGCAGCCGGCAAGCTAAAAATAATCGCCCGGGAAGGTGATACCCTGAAGATAGGTGATGTAATCTGTGAAATAGACACCGAGGCAGCCGGCCAGACCACACAGGCCGACACCCCGTCCCCGGCAACCGAAGAGGCTGCCACTCCCCTACCGGCAACTACCGGTAAGATGGTGGAAATGCGCGTGCCAGAAGTGGGCGAATCGATTACCGAGGTGACCCTGGCCTCCTGGAGCAAAGCCGATGGCGAGTATGTAGAGCTGGATGAGGTGATAGCCGAAGTAGATTCCGACAAAGCCACCTTCGAGCTACCGGCCGAAGCCAGCGGCATCCTGCACCAGGCAGCCAAAGAGGGCGATACCCTCAAGATTGGCGACCTGATCTGCACCATCGAAGAGGCCGAAGCGCCTGCTGACCAGCCGGCCGATGCGCCAACGGCACGGCCCGCAACCACACAACCGCCCGCACCTGCCACAGCGGCTACCGCCTCACACGCTGCCGGCCATCCGTCACCGGCCGCTGCCAAAATACTGGCCGAAAAAGGCATTGACCCGGCCATTGTACAAGGCACCGGAGTAGGCGGGCGCATTACCAAGGCCGATGCCCTGGCGGCACAGCCGTCACAAGCTACCGCAAAACCTGCTGCTCCCGCCAAAGAAAAAGAAGAAACCCAGGCAGCCCCGGCCCCTGCCGGTGAACGCACCGAAACCCGCCAGAAAATGAGCAGCCTGCGCAAGACGGTGGCCCGCAGGCTGGTGGCCGTTAAAAATGAAACCGCCATGCTCACCACCTTCAACGAGGTGAATATGAAGCCGATCATGGACCTACGCGCCAAGTACAAGGAGACTTTCAAAGAAAAACACGAGGTGGGACTGGGCTTTATGTCATTTTTTGTGAAAGCCTGTACGGTAGCCCTGCAGGAATGGCCGGCCGTGAATGCATCTATCGATGGCGATGAAATCGTGTACTATCATTATTGCGATATCTCCATAGCCGTGTCGGCCCCCAAAGGGCTGGTGGTGCCGGTCATCCGCAATGCCGAACAACTGAGCTTTGCCGGCATCGAAAAAGAAGTGCGCAGGCTGGCCACCCGTGCCCGTGAGAACAAACTTACCATCCCCGAAATGACCGGAGGCACCTTCACTATTACCAACGGAGGCGTGTTCGGCTCCATGATGTCAACCCCTATTATCAATGCCCCGCAGTCGGCCATCCTGGGCATGCACAATATTGTGGAACGCCCGGTAGTGGAAAATGGCGAGGTAGTGATACGGCCCATTATGTACGTGGCCCTGTCGTACGACCATCGTATTATTGACGGCCGCGAGTCGGTGAGCTTTTTGGTACGCGTAAAACAACTGCTGGAAGACCCGGCCAGGTTATTACTTGAAGTATAAAACATTGGTACTATGAAATATGATGTAACCATTATCGGCTCCGGACCGGGCGGCTATGTGGCTGCCATCCGCTGTGCCCAACTGGGGTTTAAAACAGCGCTGGTGGAAAAATACCCTACCCTGGGCGGCACCTGCCTGAATGTAGGCTGTATCCCCTCCAAGGCCCTGCTCGACTCTACCGAGCACTACCACAATGCCAACACCCATTTTGCCGATCACGGCATAAAGGTGAACGGCCTGACGCCCGACCTCAAGCAGATGATCAAGCGCAAGGACGAGGTAGTGAAAATGACTACCGATGGCATTAATTATCTGATGAAAAAGAATAAGGTAGAAGTTTACCAGGGTGTAGGTTCGTTTATAGATACCCACACTATCAAGGTAAGTGGCGAGCAAGAGCAAACCCTGCAAACCGATAAGACCATCATCGCCACCGGCTCCAAGCCGTCCACACTGCCTTTTATCGAAATAGACAAAAAGCGTATCATCACCTCTACCGAGGCGCTGCAACTCAAAAAAGTGCCCGAGCACCTTATCGTAATTGGCGGAGGCGTCATCGGCCTCGAGCTGGGCTCGGTCTATGCCCGCCTGGGTGCCAAGGTATCGGTGGTGGAGTACCTCGACAGCCTGATACCCACCATGGACCGCATGCTCGGCAAGGAGCTGAAAAGGGTATTGGGTAAGCTGGGCTTCGACTTTTATCTCAAGCACAAGGTTACTGCCGTAAAGAGCACCGCCAGGTCGGTAACCGTAACGGCCGATTCGCCCAAGGGAGAAACCATCGAACTCAAAGGCGATTATTGCCTGGTAGCCGTAGGGCGCCAGCCTTATACCGCAGGGCTGGGACTGGAAAATATCGACTTAAGCACCGATAAGGCCGGCCGCCTGGAAGTGGATGACAACCTGCAAACCAAGGTGCCGGGCATCTATGCCATAGGCGATGTAATAAGAGGGGCTATGCTGGCCCACAAAGCTGAAGAGGAGGGCATTTTTGTGGCCGAGACCCTGGCCGGACAAAAGCCCCATATCCATTACCACCTGATACCGGCCGTGGTCTATACCTGGCCAGAGGTGGCGGCCGTAGGCTATACCGAGGAGCAGCTAAAAGAGCAGGGGCGGGCCTACAAGAGCGGTTCTTTCCCCTACCGGGCGCTGGGCCGGGCACGCGCCAGCATGGATATTGACGGCCAGGTAAAAGTGCTGGCCGACAAGGAAACCGATGAGATACTCGGGGTGCATATTATCGGAGCCCGGGCGGCTGATATGATAGCGGCTGCCGTAACGGCCATGGAGTACCGAGCAGCAGCCGAAGATGTGGCCCGCATGAGCCACGCCCATCCTACTTATATGGAGGCTGTAAAAGAGGCTTGCCTGGCAGCCACCGCCAACCGCCCGATCCACATATGATCAATCGAAGGTAAGCACCGTATAGCCCCTGGCGGCATATTCGGTAATAACCGTGAGCATGGACAGGGCGATGCGCACCTGCGGGTTGACATACTGGCGGGCGTAGTCGCGCGCAACCAGCGATTGACCACAAACAAAAAACTCCACTCCGGCTTTATGCAGGCTATCGATCAAAGCCAGGTTGGGATTGTCTATGCCATATTTTCTGCGATAGCCTGCATGGGTAAGCACAATAGGCGTGGCAGTGTAATGCACAGCCACAGCTATTTTAATCTGCGCTGCCGGCACCCCACTCACAGCATACAGGTTTAGCAGTCGGGCCACGCTGTTGAGCCCCCGGTTTACCTTATCCGGAGGGTTATTGCTGCTTTTCAGGTCAATTGCCACCTTGTAGGTAAGGGTGGTGTCCGGCAGATATACATCATCTATCTCATACACAGTACCTTGGGGGGCAATCCGCGGGTTTACCGGTGTCTGGGCCTGCAAACCGTGGATACAGCTAAGCAAACAAAACACAAAAAGTAATTTTTTCATGGCTAAAAGAACTGGTCGATATTCATTTCTTCGTGCCCATCAGCACACTTACCCCCGCAGGCACCGGATTGCCGGCTGCCCTGCGAAAAGCCACCACCTGGCCGGTATGGTAGATGGCATCGGCCAGCGGGCCGTTTAGCACATACCAAAAGGGCAGTGAGGTATCCCCGCGCGGCAGGGTAAAGGTATATAAGGTCTGCTCATCGGCCTGCTGCAGGATGGCAGAAGCAGTAGCCAGGTTTTGCAAGGTCTGCTGGCGCACTACACGCATGGCCGCCTCCATACCCGGCTGGTCGGCCACCTCCTGGTGCAAGGCTTTGAGCATAAACTGCGACAGACCGTAGATGTGCTGTAAGGTTTCCTTTATACTGCGCACATCGGCTGCCGGACGGTAGTCATAATCCTGCTCGCGCAGGCCCTCGGTAGCCCAGTAGTATCTGAACCCCAGGCCATCTACCATACGCGCAACTACTGCTCCGGCCGTCAGGCTGGCGGGCGGAGCGGGTAACTGCCGGTAGGGCAGGTTACCCTCCTGGGCCCACAGGGACAGGTGCAGGCCTAGCAGGCACACAATCAGCAAGAGTTTGTTTTTCATGATTCTTAATGTTTATGATAGTTTTTTTGAACTTACAAAAAAAGCCGGTCGGCAAACCGGCTTTTTACCGCATCAGTTATTTCTATTCTATTTTTTGGTCATATAGTCCACCACCAGGCGGCTCATAGCTTTCACTCCGTAAATCATACCGCTGTCATCTACATAAAAATCAGGGGTGTGATGTGGCGGTGCCTGGCCGCGAGGGGTGTCGGGCGGCATGCCCCCCAGGAAGAAATACAGGCCGGGCACCTGCTGCTGAAAGAATGAAAAGTCTTCCGCCCCGGTAATAGCCGGTATCTCATGCACATTTTGCGCTCCTACTACATCTTTCAGCGTAGGCAGCATTTTAACCGTAAGCTGTTCATCATTATAGGTAATAGGATAGCCTTCCTTGATGACCAATTCGGCCTGGGCGCCATTGCTTTCGGCTGTTTTCTCAACAATAGTCTGCAAGCGGCTGAAGATGGTCTTTTGCATATCATCATCCAGCGCCCGGATGGTGCCTACCATCTTCACCTCCTCGGGAATGATGTTGTTGCGCACCCCGCCATGTATAGCCCCGAAGCTGACAACGGCAGCCTCTTTGATAAGCGGCAGGTTGCGGCTGACAATGGTTTGGGCGTTGTTGATGATCTGTGCAGCCGTTACAATCGGGTCGATACCGCTCCAGGGTTGTGAGCCGTGCGTTTGCTTGCCTTTTATGGTAATTTCAAAAGCATTGGCAGCCGCCATAGTGGCCCCGGGTTTATAGGCAATATGCCCTACCGGTGTAGCCGAGTTGATATGCAGGCCGAAGATCACATCTACATCGGGGTTCTTGAGTACGCCTTCCTTTACCATAAGCCTGGCCCCGCCCTCTTCACCATCAGGGGCGCCCTCTTCGGCCGGCTGGAAGATAAACTTCACCGTACCCGGCAGTTCATCTTTTACCTGGGTCAGCACTTCGGCTACTCCCATCAGCATAGCCACATGAGTGTCATGGCCACAGGCATGCATCACCGGCACCTCGGCTCCGTTGTATTCGCCTTTGGCTTTGGAAGCCCAGGGTAGTTGCACCCGCTCGGGCACCGGCAGGGCATCCATATCGGCCCGCAGCGCCACAACCGGGCCGGGTTTGCCGCCTTTCAAAATGCCTACTACTCCGGTTTTAGCTACTCCGGTTTGCACCTCGATCCCCAGGCCTCGCAAATGCCTGGCTATGTACTCGGCTGTTTTGTACTCCCGGTTCGATAGTTCCGGATTTTGGTGCAAATGGTGGCGCCACTCTATCACCTTGGGCTCTACTTTCTCGGCCAGGCTTTCCACCCTGGCCTGCAATTTGGTCTTCTTGGGTGGCTGGCCGGTAAAGGCCGTCAGCGCCAATACTGCTACAACAAATAAAAATTTCTTGAATTTCATAATAGTAAAATTTTAAAGCATAAATATACCTTTTATTCATCAGCCGGCCCTTGTGCATTTACATAAAGCGGTTTATGGCATGGATAACCGGTAAACCTTTTTTTACCGCTGAACACAAGCGCCTTTGATATTTGCCGGTGATTGACAATTTTTAACAACCCATAAAACCAAAAACAATAATGAAACAATTACGATGGCTTACCCTCGGCCTGCTGGTGGTCTTCAGCCCGGCTGCCGGACAAAAAATTACCCCCGCACAACTGGCTGCCTGGAGCCATGACGTGCTGCCAGCCGCCATTGCCGAACTGGACGAGACCCTGCGCATACCCAACAATGCCCTGGTGCCTGAGGATGTAGCCAACACCATTGCCTGGACGAAGACGGCTTTCACCAAACGCGGCTTCCGGGTAGAGCAACTGACTACCGGTGGGCCTCCGCTGCTGCTGGCTACCCGCGAAGTAAAAAAGCCGGCTGCTACGGTACTCTTTTACCTGCACCTCGATGGTCAGCCTGTTGATAGCAGTAAATGGCAGCAGGCCAGCCCATATATACCCGTAATCAAAAAATACAACGGCAGTGAATGGCTGCCGGTAAGCCCCGATGAACTGGAGCAAGGCTATGATGACGACTGGCGGATTTTTGCCCGCTCCGCATCGGACGATACCGGCCCGGTAGTGATGTTTCTGCAGGCCATAGACCTGATTGATGCCCATAAGATCAAGCCCAATTACAACATCAAAATGATTATGGACCTGGAGGAGGAGGCCGGCTCACGGCACCTGGCACCGGCCGTGCGGCAGCATGCCGATCAGCTCCAGGCCGATTATCTGGTTATTTTCGATGGACCGCGCCATGTTACCAACCGCCCTACCCTGAGCTTTGGTGCCCGCGGCATTGCCACCATTACGCTTACGGTCTTCGGCCCCAGAGTACCCCTGCACAGCGGCCACTATGGCAACTACGCCCCCAACCCGGCCGCACGCCTGGCTGCCCTGCTGGCCTCCATGAAAGACGACCACGGGCGCGTAACCATCCCCGGTTATTATGACGGTATCACCCTGACCGCTGCCGACAAAGCCTTGCTGGCCCGCGTACCCGATGACGAAACCCTTATCAAAAAACAACTGGGCATTGCCACTGCCGACCAGGTAGGGCACTCCCTGCAGGAGGCCTTGCAGTACCCTTCGCTGAATATCCGTGGCCTGAGCGCTGGCTGGGTAGGGGCACAAGCACGCACCATTGTACCGGCTACTGCTACGGCCGAAATCGACATCCGTCTGGTACCGGAATCGGACGGCCCGCGACTGCTCGGGCTGGTGAAAAAGCATATCGAAAGCCAGGGCTACCACATCATTGCCGGTGACACGCCCAGCGAAGAGGAGCGCGCCACCTACGATAAGCTGATAGCCGTTCACAGTGAGTTCGGCTATCCGGCTTTTCGCACACCTGTTGATTCGCCTATCGGCCATTGGCTGAGCACAGCCCTGCAAACCGCCTTTGACCAGGAGCCTGTCAAAATCAGAATCATGGGTGGCTCCGTGCCCATTTCGCCCCTGATAAAAACCCTGGGCACCCCGGCAGTGGGCGTGCCGGTGGTCAACCCCGACAACAACCAGCACAGCCCCAACGAAAACCTGCGCATCGGCAATTTGCGTGAAGGTATCATGACCTTTACCGCTATCCTGGCTACCCCTGTAAAAAAGAAATAAACACCTAAAAGCACTTGTCATGAAATATGTTATCCCTCTACTGCTAACCTTACCCTTATGGCTGGTCAAATCTTGCGGCACAACCAGTAAACCGGCCGCTCCCGCTTTTACGGTAACCCTGGCCGATTCGCTGGCCGACAAACCCCTGGACGGGCGCCTGCTCATCCTGATTTCTACCAACAACGAAAAAGAGCCGCGTTTTCAGATTACGGACGGCCCGGCCACCCAACAGGTTTTTGGCATGGACGTAGAGGCCATGCAACCGGGTGAGATGCTGGCTTTCGACCCGGAAGCATTTGGTTATCCGTTGCAGCAACTGTCGGCCTTGCCGGAAGGCGATTACTACGTACAGGTGCTGCTGCATGTGTACGAGACCTTTCACCTGGCCAGCGGCCATACGGTGAAACTTCCCATGGACAACGGAGAAGGCCAGCACTGGAATACCTCACCCGGTAATTTGCTGAGCACTCCACAAAAGATACACCTTGCGCCCGGCAAGCAGGTAAACCTGGTGCTGGAACGCAAGATACCACCTATACCACCACCAAAAGACACCAAATACATCCGCCATGTGAAAATGAAAAGCAAGCTGTTGAGCGACTTCTGGGGGCGCGATATGTATCTGGGTGCCCATGTACTGCTGCCGGAGGGCTTTTACGAGCATCCCGAAGCACACTATCCGTTGATTATCTTCCACGGCCATTTCCCCTACACCTTTGGCGGCTTCCGTACCGAGCCGCCCGATGAAGACCTGGAGCCCGACTACAGCGAGCGCTTCCGGCTGGCCGGCTACAACCGTATTCAGCAGCAGGAAGCCTATGATTTTTACAAGAAATGGACCTCCCCCGATTTTCCGCGGGTCATTATCATAGAAGTGCAGCACGCCAATCCCTATTACGATGGCTCCTATGCCGTTAATTCGGCCAATCTGGGCCCCTATGGCGATGCCATTACCTACGAACTGGTACCCTATATTGAGCAGCAGTTTCGCGGCCTGGGCCAAGGCTGGAGCCGTTTCGTTTATGGCGGCTCTACCGGTGGCTGGGAGGCCCTGGCTGTGCAAGTGATGTACCCCAAAGAGTACAACGGCTGCTTTGCCGCCTGCCCCGACCCCATCGATTTCAGGGCTTATACGGTGGTGAATATCTACGAAGATGATAACGCCTATTATGAAGAGGGCGATTTTATGCGGGTAGCACGGCCCGGCTCCCGCGACTATCTGGGTCATGTAAAAACCACCCTGGAGGCCATGAACCACCGCGAACTGGCGCTGGGCACCAAAAGCCGCTCCGGACAGCAGTGGGACATCTGGGAGGCGGTATATTCACCACAAGGACAGGATGGCTACCCACAGCGTATCTGGGATAAGAAAACCGGCAAAATCAACCATGAAGTGGCCAAATACTGGCAGGAAAATTATGACCTGCGCTACATACTGGAGCGCGACTGGGACAAACTGGGCCCCGACCTGGCCGGTAAAATCCATATCTACTGTGGTGATATGGATACCTACTACCTGAATAATGCTGTTTACCTGATGGAAGAATTCCTGGAGAGCACCACCGACCCCTACTATGCCGGAGAGGTGGACTATGGCGACCGGGCCGAGCACTGCTGGAATGGAGACCATGAAAACCCCAATGCTATCTCGCGACTGCGCTATAACACCATGTATATGAACAAGATTATCAAGCGCATAGAGCAAACAGCCCCTCCGGGTGCCGACCTGACCAGTTGGCGCTATTAGGGACAAAGAAACTATACCTGACAGAAAACTTGCATTTTTCCAATAATTGCCGTATTTTACCAGTTCGGATTTTCGGGCACAAGCCCGGAGAGATGTAATACATTTAGTTTGGTGAACAGATGCAACTAATACCTTCTATATCAATTATAAAAGGCAAAATCAACCGCCTGCAAAAAGGCGACTATAGCAAACCGGCTGCCTATAAGGAGAACCCGGTGGATCTGGCCCGTAAGTTTGAAGAGCACGGCATAGAAGTACTGCACCTGATAGACCTGGATGGCGCCCGTGAAGGTTGGCCCATCAACTATCATATCCTCGAGGCCATAGTGGGGCACACCAATCTGAAAGTCGATTTTGCCGGGGGTATCAATACCGATGGCGATGTGAGCAAAGCCTTTGAGTACGGGGCCAGCTACCTGACCATCGGCCGCCTGGCTATCAACAAGCCCGACCTGTTTGTGTCGTGGGTGATCTCCTACGGGCGTGAGTGCATCACCTTAAGTGCCGATGCCCGCAACCGTAAGATTGCCACCGAAGCCTGGCAGCAAGATACCGATATCGACTTGTTCGACCACATCGGTTACTTTTACGACCGTGGGCTGAAATATGCTAAGGTCACGGATATCGAGCGTGACGGCATGATGCAAGGGCCGCCCTTTGAACTCTACGAGGAAATCATCCGCACCTTCCCCGATTTACAGGTACTGGCCAGTGGTGGCGTGCGCAATATGGACGACATCAAAAAACTGGCCGACTTAGGGGTGTTTGCCACTATCTTCGGCAAAGCCTATTATGAAGGAAAAATAAAATTGAAAGAACTGGAGGCTTTTCTGGCCCAGGCCTGAGCGCGCTTAATTCAGCGGATCGGTAAACTTGAACTTATCAATAAGGTAATAAATGAAATTGAATGACATGGCCGAGCCATCGTCTTCTTCAACTTCTTCAGAAGCAGTTTTTCTTTCCGGTTGTTTGGACTCTTTGGTAGCCGGTAAGGCACGCCTTTCTTCGTTGCGGTATTCCAGCATTTGAAAATCTGAACCGAAGTTTTTGTTTTCCGATTCGTAAATATCAATCTCTTCAGTCTCCTGCTGTTCTACCCGGGCTTTTGCTTCTTCTTTTTTCTTCTTGGGGCAATCACCATTTCCTTCACCATCACCACCTATTGCCCAAGCCTGTACAGGCGCCCAGAGCAAGCCGGTCAACAGAAAATAAATTATTCGCTTACGGTGGTTCACGGAATTAACCCTATTTTAGGTGTAAATATATGATATCTGGCAACTAAATGTTGAACCCGGAA
Source organism: Cyclobacteriaceae bacterium (assembly GCA_015488485.1). Classification (GTDB taxonomy): domain Bacteria; phylum Bacteroidota; class Bacteroidia; order Cytophagales; family Cyclobacteriaceae; genus S012-113. The sequence goes on from WFNR01000028.1 coordinate 51,825, forward strand.
AGTAAAAATAATACAAAATTTTTGACAAATAGCTAACAAACACAAAAATCAGGTAAAAAAAGTACCAAAATGAACAAGGTAGCCCCAACTATCGAGTGGAAGGATTTTGAAAAGGTTGACCTGCGGGCCGGCACCATCGTACGGGCCGAGGTATTTCCCGAAGCCCGCAAGCCGGCTCTAAAGCTATGGCTTGACCTGGGTTCTCTGGGTATCAAAAAATCGAGTGCGCAGATTACCGATCACTATCAGCCGCAACAGCTTCTCGGCAGGCAGGTGATTTGTGTGGTTAATTTTCCGCCCCGGCAAATAGGCCCGTTTATGTCGGAGGTACTGGTTACCGGCTTTCCGGACGAAACCGGCCAGGTGGTGCTGGCTACCGTTGACAAAAAAGTGCCAAATGGCGCCCGGCTGTTTTAGCCCAAAACAACCAGCAGGATTATTTTTACCATAGTAAAAACCGCCCGACATGTCTGCACCTATCCAATATCCCAGCCGGCTCATCATCAGCAAAAAAGCCCTTTGGCATAATGTACAAGCCTACAAAAGCTGGCTGCAACCCGGCACCCGGCTGATGCTGATGATCAAGGCCGCTGGCTATGGCACCAATGACACCGGCCTGGCCAAATTGCTCGAAGAGCAAGGGCTGGTGGACCACCTGGGGGTGGCTTATTTCAACGAAGGGGTCGCCCTGCGCCAGGCCGGCATCAAGCTGCCCATTATGGTGATGAACCCGGTCGGGCAGGCAGCTGCTGATTTTGTTGATCACAACCTGGAATATACCCTGCACTGCCCCGAACAACTGCCGGAACTGTCCGCCCTGCCCTTGACCACCCGTCAGCAACTGGTCGTTCACCTGAAATTCGATACCGGCATGCACCGCCTGGGGTTTGCGCCCGCGCAGGCCACAGAGCTGGCAGACACCATCAAAAAACTACAGCTACACATCACTGGCGTTTATACCCACCTGGCCTCCAGCCCCGAGCCGGGACATGATGATTTCACCCACCGCCAAGTGGCGCTCTTTGATGAAGCCTACACTGCTCTAAGCAAAAACCTGGGCTACCGCCCCTGGCGCCATGTGCTTAATTCGGCCGGCATTGTGCGCTTCCCGCAATACCAGTATGAGATGGTGCGGGCCGGTATGGGTATCTACGGCCTCGACCCGGCCGGTGAGCGGCAAGCTGAACTGCAACCCATTGCCCGCCTGGTAACCCGCATCAGCCAGATCAACACCCTGAACAAGGGCGAAACGGTAGGCTATGTGCGCATGGGCAAGATAACCCACAACAACACCCGCGTGGCCGTACTGCCGGTAGGCTATGCCGATGGCTACAAACGCCTCTACAGCAATGGTCGCGCCCGGGTATGGCTCAACGGCCAACAGGCCCCGGTGATCGGCAATGTGTGCATGGACATGACCTTTGTGGACGTAACCGGTATCGACTGCCAGGTGGGCGATGAAGTGGAGCTTTTCGGGCCCCATATCGATATCCGTAAGCTGGCCGCCAGCGCCCACACCATCGACTACGAGATACTCACCAGCACCGGGCCGCGGGTGCAGCGGGTATTTGAGTGAGCTTATAACCTATAACAACCATTTTCTTCGGGTTATTTCTTAGATTGGCATTTGTAAATCCTATGCGTTTCAAAAAAACCAAACCCTCCCCGGCCAAACAGCAGGCTCTGCAGCAGTTTGCCGACCATGTATCATCCGGCAAGGCCGCTTTTTTCAAAAAATACGGCATGGATTTCGTCATGGGCCAGCGCCAGGGGCCCTGGCTCTACGATATGGACGGCCAAAAGCGGCTTTACAACCTGCACTGCAATGGTGGTGTGTTTAACCTCGGTCATCATCACCCGCAGATAACTGCCGTCCTGCAGCAGGCGCTGGAGCACCTCGATATCGGCAACCACCACCTGATGAGCCGGCAGCGGGCTGCGCTGGCCGCCCGCCTGGCCACGCTGATGCCGGGCGACCTCAGCTATACCGTGTTCGGGGTGAGTGGTGGCGAGGCCATAGACCTGGCCATCAAGGTGGCGCGCGGCTATACCGGCCGCAAAAAGATCATCTCGGTAAGTGGCGGCTACCACGGCCATACCGGGCTGGCCATCCAGGCGGGCGACCAACGCTACCGGCAGCCTTTCCTGCTCGACAATTCCGACTTCATCCAGGTGCCTTTTAATGATGCAGAAGCCCTGCAAGCAGCTCTGGACGACCAAACGGCTGCCGTGCTGCTGGAGACCATCCCCGCCACCCTGGGCATGCCGCTGCCCGCTGCCGGCTACCTGCCACAGGTAGCCTCGCTATGCCGTCAGCAGGGCGCCCTGCTCATTCTCGATGAGGTGCAGGCCGGCCTGGGGCGTACCGGCAAGTTGTGGGCCTTCGAGCACTTTGCGGTGCAGCCCGATATCGTGGTGCTGGGCAAGGGCCTCTCCGGGGGGCTGTACCCCATCAGCGCCACGGTGCTCGACCAGCGCCTGGAAAAAGTGTTTCATGAAGACCCTTTTATTCATGTGTCTACCTTTGGCGGGGCCGAGCCGGGTTGTGTGGTGGCCGACAAGGTGCTGGAAATCAGTGCCGAGCCGGCCTTTCTCGACCATGTCAACCACCTGGTCGCCCGCTGGCAGGAAGAGCTGGATGCCATACAGAAAAAGCGCAGCAGCATTATGGCTGGCCACGAAGGCCTGGGCCTGATGCGCGCCCTGGTGCTGCACGATGAACTGGCCGGCCCGGTGCTTACCAAAACCGCCTACGACAACGACCTGCTGCTCATCTATGCCAATCACGACACCCGCAGGGTGCAGTTTCTGCCGCCCCTGACAATGGACGAAAGCGATATCCCACTGGTAGCAGCACGGCTCGACAAAGCCCTGCAGCAAGCCCAGCGCCTGCTGCCCCTGGTAAAGCTGCGCAGAGCAGTGGGCAAGATATTTAAAAGAAAATAATCATGACCGACCGACAAGCGATACTCGAGAAGTTCGAGCAGGGTCTCAATCCGCAAGCCCCGGAAAAGTCGGCTATCAAGGCCGAAGTAAAAGGCTATGGCGAAATCTCCTCCATTTTTGCCGTGCAGGGCATTGACGGCTGGGTGTTTAAGCGCCTGCCGCTGTTTGCCGACCGGGCCAGCGCCCAGACCTATGCCGATAACTACCGCACCTATGTAAGCAAACTGCAGGAAGCCGGCCTCAACCTGCCACCCGACAGCCTCGATATCATTGGCGCCAATCCGGTAACGCTGTACGTGGGCCAGCAGGAGATCGACAGCGGCCGCTTCGGCCATAAGCTGCTCCATACCCTGCCGCCCTCCGAAGCCCTGGAACTAATCGGGCAAATATTCGCAGCCATCAAAAAAGTGTGGCAGTACAATCAGACACATAAGCCGGCCATTGAACTGAGCATTGACGGCCAGGTTTCCAACTGGGCTTATTATGACGACAAGCTGTGGTATATCGATACCAGCACACCTCTTTTCAAAATAGACGGCCGCGAGCAGCTCGACCCTGAGTTGCTGCTTAACAGCACCCCGGGCGCCTTACGGTGGATTATCAGGCTGTTTTTTCTCAAAGATGTTATGGAGCGCTACTACGACATCCGCCTGGTATATATTGATCTGGTTGCCAATTTGTATAAAGAACAAAAGCCCGATCTCATTGACCCGGCCCTGCAATTGGCCAATAAACATTTACCTGAGGAAATGGCACCCATTACACGCAAAGAAATCGATGCTTACTACAAGGAAGACAAGCTTATCTGGCAACTGTTTTTGTTTTTCCGTAAGATCGACCGCTGGTTTACCAACAAGGTGTTGCGTAGAAAATACCAGTTTATTTTACCCGGCAAAATAAAACGCTAAAAACATGTGCGACACCCTGGTGGCATTGGGCAACGCTACGGCTGACGGCACGGTAATCCTGGCCAAAAACAGCGACCGTGAGGCCAACGAGGCCCAGCAACTGGAATACCATCCGCCTGCCACCCATACCCCCGGCAGCATGCTGTCGTGCACCTACCTGACCATCCCACAGGCACCCCGTACCTACGGGGTTTGGCTGGCGCGGCCTTTCTGGATGTGGGGTGCCGAAATGGGCCTCAACGACCAGGGGGTGGTCATTGGCAACGAAGCGGTCTTTACGCACCTGCCGGTTGACAAGGGGCCGGCCCTTACCGGCATGGACCTGCTGCGCCTGGCGCTGGAGCGGGCTGCCACCGCCACCGAGGCCAAAGATGTGATAGTGGCACTGCTGCAGCAGTACGGCCAGGGTGGGGCAGCCGGCTATACCGATAAGTCGTTTCGCTACCACAACAGCTTTATCATAGCCGACCCCCGGCAGGCCTGGGTGCTCGAAACGGCCGGGCGCTTTTGGGTGGCAAAACAAGTAAAAGACGTTTATGCCATTAGCAACGGCCTGACCATCGGCAGCGATTATGACGACATCCACCCGCAGGCCGAGGCCTTTGCCCGTAAAAAAGGCTGGGTAAAGGAGCGGTTTTCTTTTGCAGCCGCCTTTTCCGACAGGCTCTACACCCATTTTTCCGCCTGTCGCCTGCGCCAGCAGCAGTCGCAGCAAATGCTGCAACAAGCCAGCGGTCATTTTACTGTAGCCACCGCCATGCGGCACCTGCGCAGCCACTATCACATTCCCTACCGGCCCGATAAGCACTGGCTCAGCAGCTCCATCTGCGCCCATGCCGGCAACCCGCTTACCCGCCATGCCTCCCAAACCACCGGCTCGCTGGTGGCCCACCTGGCCGACCGGCCGCTGCTCTGGGTTACCGCTACGGCCGCCCCCTGCCTGTCGGTATTCAAGCCGCTGTGGCCGGCCGACAGCTACCTGCCCGATATGGGGCCGCCCCTGGGCGGACAATACGATGAGGCTACCTATTGGTGGCATTTCGAGCGCCTGCACCGGCTGGTCTTGCAAGACTACCCTACGCGTGCCGCAGTCGTACAACAAGCGCTACGGCCCCTCGAAGAAGTGCTGTACAAGCTGGTATATGCACAGCAGGAGCATGGTAAGCCGGTTACCGATGAGGCATTTGCCCGCAGCCGCCAGGAAACGGAGCGCCTTATCGACCGTCTGCGCCAGATGCCGCTGAAAAGCCATGCGGCCTTTTGGTACCGCAGCTATTGGCGCAAGCTGAACAGACAAGCAAGTATTCCGGTGGGGTAGAACTCAAGCGCCTAAATTAAACCTACGCCTCACCACCGGGTAGGCCAACACGGCTATCATAATGGCAGTGGCACCCAGGTAAAAACCGGTATTCATGCGCTCGCGCTCACCAAAAAACAACAGCGCCAGCACAATACCATAGACCGGCTCCAGGTTGATAACCAGGTTGCTGGCAAAGGCCGATAACTGGCGTAGCAAGCGGGTGGACTCGGTATAGGCATACACCGTGCACACCAGCGCCAGAATAAGCAGGTAGCCGGTATCGGAGAGGCCGGGCAGGTGTATAGCTTGCTGTCCGGGCGCTGCCAGCAGCCACAAGAATGGCAGCGTGCCCAGCCAGGCGCCCAGCATTTCATAAAAAGAGATCTGCAGCGGAGCAAAGCGCCTGACAAAGCGGTGGTTGAGCACCGAAAATACGGCCGCCATCAGGGCCGAGCCGAGCGACATCAGCAGACCGGCACCATAGGCAAAATCATCTTTGTAAATAATATACAAGCCGCCAATAACGGCCAGCCCGAAGAGCACCTGCACCATGCTTATCCGCCTGCGGTAGGCGGCCGGCTCCAGAAAGGAGGTCCACAAGGTGGTGGTGGACAGGCCGATCAGGCTCACCGAAGCATTGGCATAGCGGGCAGCCCCGAAAAACAACAGCCAGTGCAGGGCGATGATTACCCCGGTAAGCAGCAACTGCAGGGCAGCACGTGAGGGCACGGCAAAAGAGCTCCGCCCCGTAGCAATAATCACCGCCAGAGCCAGGGCCGAGAACAAGGTGCGGTAAAAAACCACCTCTATATAGCTCAGGCTGATTAGCAGACCGAGAATGGCCGTAAAAGCCCACAGCAGGACCAGAAAGTGCAGTCTGAGATATGGGTACTTAAGGGCTGTCATCGGGGTACATAGCGATACATAAGCAGCCCCACTATCGAAAACAAGATATTGGGAATCCACACCGCCACCATGGGGCTGACCAGCCCACCCTCAGCAATGCCGCGGCTGGTGATGACGAAGATGATAAAAATAAAAGAGATGATAAAGCCCAGGGCTATCTGCAAGCCGGTGCCGCCCCGCACCTTACGCGAAGAGACAATCACCCCGATAAACACCAGCACCAGTACGGTAAAAGGCATGGTATAGCGGAAATACTTTTCCACCTCATACACCTCTACCCCCTCCAGGCCACGCGATTTTATTTCGTGTATCTTGTTGTCCAGCTCGGGGTTGGTCAGTGTCTCCCACAGCCGGTGCTGCGATTGAAAATCTTTCGGCAATATCACCAAATCCATCAGCAGCGAATCGCCCACGGTAATTACCTCCCCGTCATCCTGCAGCTCGCGCTGTATCCAGTTGCGTACCAGCCATTTACCGCTGTCCGGCACCCACACAATCTGGGCAGCCGACAGTTTTTTCAGCAGCTTATAGTCTTTGGTCTCTTCCAGGGTAAAACCGTAACCGGTGTTACTGGTATTTACATAGCGGTTGATATACAGATACTTGTTGGGGCTTATCTGGATATGGAAGTTGCTCTTGTTGAAATAATATTTGCCTTCGATAAATTCAATCTCAAAGGCCCTGCGGCTTTTGTTGGCATTGGGTATCACCCAGCCGTAAAAATAAAAACTCACCAGACCGATCATCGTGGCCCCGATAAAATACGGCACCAGCAGCCTGCGAAAAGAGATGCCGCTGGCCAGCATGGGGATGATCTCGGTGTGGTTGGCCAGGCTGGCTGTTACGAATACCGTAGCGATAAATACCGTAATCGGGGTAATCAGGCTGGTAACCCACGGTATAAAATCAAGGTAATACTGCCAGATGCGGTCCATCGGTACATCGTCATCAATAAAGCGGTTGATCTTTTCAGTAATATCTATTACCACGATAATCAACACGATGATCAACACCACGAAGATGAACGACTTGAGGAACTTGAGCAATATGTAGCGATCCAGTATTTTCATCACAGGCGTTGACTTACCTGGCGAATCATCCCCTCAGACCAGGTGGCAAAATCACCGGCCAGAATATGCTGCCGCGCTTCTTTTACCAACCACAGATAAAAGCTCAGGTTATGTATGCTGGCTATCTGGGCGCCCAGTATCTCTTTCGATACAATCAGGTGGCGCAGGTAGGCCTTGCTGTAAAACTCATTGACATAGCCCGGCAGGTTGGGGTCAATCGGGGAGAAGTCGTCCTTCCACTTCTCGTTTTTTATATTGATAATTCCCTGGCTGGTAAACAACATACCGTTGCGGCCATTGCGGGTGGGCATTACGCAATCGAACATATCCACCCCCAGGCGGATGCTCTCCAGGATGTTGGCCGGGGTGCCTACGCCCATCAGGTAGCGCGGCTTGTCAGCCGGCAGTATGCGGCATACCAGGTCGGTCATGGCGTACATCTCCTCGGCCGGCTCGCCCACCGACAAGCCCCCGATGGCATTGCCGGCCGCCCCTTTGGCGGCAATATATTCGGCCGATTGCTGGCGCAGATCACTATAAGTGCTGCCCTGCACAATGGGGAACAAGGCCTGCTCATAGCCATAGCGCGGCTCGGTGCGGTCAAAATGCGTCAGGCAGCGGTCGAGCCAGCGGTGTGTCAGGTCCATGGAATGGCGGGCATAGTCGTAGTCGCAAGGGTAGGGTGTGCACTCGTCAAAAGCCATGATGATATCGGCCCCGATGCCGCGCTGGATATCGACCACCCGCTCGGGGGTGAACTCATAGCGGCTGCCGTCAATGTGCGACTGAAAACGCACCCCCGCCTCGGTAATCTTACGCTTTTCGGCCAGCGAATACACCTGGTAGCCCCCGCTGTCGGTGAGGATGGGCTTGTGCCAGCCATTGAAGCGGTGCAGCCCCCCGGCTTTTTCGATTACCTCCAAGCCCGGCCGCAAAAACAAATGATAGGTGTTACCCAGGATGATCTGCGCCCCGATGTCATCGTGCAGCTCGCGCTGGTGCACCGCCTTTACCGAGCCGGCCGTGCCTACCGGCATAAAAATAGGCGTCTCGATGGTGCCGTGGTCAGTGGTGATTACGCCCGCCCGGGCGTGGCACTGCTTGTCGGTAGCGCTAAGGGTGAATGTCATCGGCTCGGTTGGTGCAAACTTCGTGCAAAAGTAGTTATTGTTGGCGATGGTTCGGCTGCATAGGCAAAAGGATTATATTTGCTCACCGCTATGCCTGCCACCCCTGTCGATATTTTGCTGTACGTATTCGTGGCTGCCTGCAGCCTGCAATGGCTCGGTTGGGTTATCCTATTTACCGGTATGCTTAAAATAAAACCGGCCGTACGCTCTGCCCAGGGGCCACCCCCGGTCAGTATCGTGGTGGCGGCCCGCAACGAGCTGACCAACCTGCAGCAACTGGTGCCCGCCTTGCTGGCCCAGGATCATCCCGACTTCGAGGTGATCATCGTCAACGACCGCTCTACTGACGGCACCCATGAGTGGCTGCGCCAGCAGGTGGCAATGCAGCCCCGCCTGCGCATGGTGCAGGTAGAGCATCTGCCCGATCATATCAACGGCAAAAAATACGCCCTCACCCTGGGCATAAAAGCGGCCCGCCACCGGCAGGTTTTGCTCACCGATGCCGACTGCCGGCCGGCCTCAGCGCACTGGGCGGCCCTGATGGCTGGCGGCTTCGAGGGTGCCACCGACATTGTATTGGGTTATTCGCATTATGCCCAACGCCCCGGCTGGCTCAATTACTTCATCCGCTTCGAAACCCTGCTTACCGGCATCCAGTACCTGGGAGCAGCCGCCCTGGGGAGGCCCTATATGGGTGTGGGGCGTAATCTGGCCTATAAAAAAGACCTTTTTCTCGAAAGCAAAGGCTTCAACGGCATCCAGCACCTGACGGGCGGTGATGACGACCTGCTGATAAACCGCCTGGCTAGCGGCCGCAACACCCGTGTGGTAGTGGGGCCGGCAGCCCTTACCCTCTCGCAGCCCAAAACCACCTGGCGCAGTTGGTGGCAGCAAAAGCTGCGGCACCTGCACGTAGGGCGCTACTACCAACCCGGAACCCGGTTGCTGATAGGATTGTTTATGCTATCGTGGGTGCTCACCTGGTGGACTGGCATTTTGGCAGTGGCGCTGGGTTGTTGTACAATGCCGGTCTTAGTGGGGCTAAGCGTACGGCAAATGGTGGTATGGGCGGTTTTCGCACTGGCCGGCAAGCGCCTTGGCGTCAGGCAGGGCTGGCCGGGCATCATTTTTGCGGATATGTTTTACACATTTTACTATATTTTTGCCGGCATCAGGGCTTTGTTTATAAAAAATATCGCGTGGGGGTAAAAAAGCAGTTTTCAGAAAAAGCACTACATGACTTTCGCTTGATAGACAAGGCGGTACAGGAGCATGATGAGCAAGCCTATGCCGAGCTGATGGAGCGCTACAAAAAGCCCGTCTATCATATGATTCTGAAAATGGTACGCAATGTGGACGATGCCGAAGACCTGACCATCGAAGCCTTTGCCAAGGCCTTTAAAAGCCTGCACAAGTTTAAGAAAGACTATACTTTCAGCACCTGGTTATTCCGCATTGCTACCAACAATGCCATTGATTTTATCCGCAAGAAAAAGCTCGAGACCATGAGCCTGAACACCAGCTACCAGGACGAGAGCGGGGCGGATGTAACCATGGACCTGAAAGACAAGAACCTGGACCCCCAGGAAGAAGCCATCAAGGCACAGAAGATCGAGCTGATGCGGCTGTTTGTCAATAAGCTGCCCCCCAAGTACCAGCGGCTGGTGCGCCTGCGCTACTTCCAGGAGCTGTCGTACGAAGAGATAGCCAAAGAGCTAGACGCACCGCTGGGCACCGTAAAGGCCCAACTGCACCGTGCCCGCGAGCTGCTACAGGACATCATCCGCGGCAAGGAAGACCATATTTAGTACTATGGGAGCCGAGCTTATCAGCAAATATTTTCCCGACCTCAGTGAGCAGCAGCGGCAACAGTTTACCCAGCTTAAGCCGCTCTACGAAACCTGGAATGCCCGTATCAATGTAATCTCACGGCAGGATATGGCGGCCTTTTACCTGCACCACGTACTGCACTCGCTGGGCATTGCCAAAGTGCATGATTTCCAACCCGGTGAGCAGGTGCTGGATGTGGGTACGGGCGGTGGATTCCCGGGCATTCCGCTGGCTATCCTCTACCCTGAGACCCACTTTATGCTGGTCGACTCCATTGCCAAAAAGCTAAAGGTGGTGCAGGCCGTAGTACAGGCGCTGGGGCTAAACAATGTAACCACCCGGCAGACACGCGTAGAAGACATGACCACTCCCTACGACACCCTGGTAAGCCGGGCGGTGGCGCGCATGGTGTCGTTTTTTCGCTGGGTGCAGCCGGTACGCAGGCCGAACTCCAGGATTTACTATTTGAAAGGTGGCGATATCAGCGAAGAAATGGCCGAGCTCCACAAGCCCTACCGCATTTACCCCCTGAGTGAATATTTCAGCGAGCCTTTTTTCGAAACCAAGCTGGTGGTGGAGGTTTAAGAGAATCCTTTAAGCCATTATTTTGCTATTATTGTATTAAAAAAACTCATGACCAAAGAGGTTCGGTGGCGGCAGCGTTTTCAAAATTTTGAAAAAGCTCTGTTTCAACTAAAAGAAGGAGTGGAGGCAGAGGCCTTGTCCGACCTGGCCAAAGAAGGCCTCATACAGCGGTTTGAATATACTTTTGAACTAGCCTGGAAGACACTGAAAGATTATCTGGAAAGCCAGGGAGAAACTGTACAGTTTGCCCGCGATGCTATTAAAAAAGGCTTTCTTACCGGTATCATTACAGCAGGTGACGTGTGGATGGATATGTTGGAAAAACGTAACCTGATGGCCCACACTTACAAGGAAGAGAATTTACAATATGCCCTTAACCAAATTCATGAGCATTATTTCAACGCTATCTGGCAACTATATCAATATTTGAAAAATCAATTATGACCTTTGGACTCCCGGCAGATACCTTGCGGCAAATCAGAAGCGCCTTACAGCAATTTCCACAAATTGAGCAAGCGGTAATTTTCGGCTCACGGGCTATGGGAAATTACCAGCAAGGCCCCGATGTGGATCTGGCCTTGATGGGCAATATCGACACACATACTGTGTTAGAAGTAAGCGCTTTGTTGAATGAGCGGCTACCGCTGCCTTATTATTTTGACGTGGTCAATTATCACCATAGCCATACCGACCTGCAAAGGCATATTGACCAAGAGGGCAAGATACTGTATATTAACCCACTTTATTCATAATAGATTTATAATGAATGGATATATAGATTTATTAATATAAGATTATCAGGGATTTATAAGAGGGTTAATCCCGAAAATGCCAAAATTTACATATCTCATTATGAGTAATGTTTTATCGATTGTCTTTTCATGAAAATAGGGGGAATCACCAATTATATGAATTTTGGCATTCTTCGGCCTGTAAGGCGGAAAATTCAGGTGAATTTTCCGGGTCAAGAATAAAGCTGATGCCTGAGGAAGAGTTATATTTTGTAAATGGCAACTTGCAGATTTATCGTTTCGCCATTTGTATCCGTAAATCTGCCTATTAACTGTACTTGATTTCCAGATGATAACTCAAAAAGATAAGTGCCCATGTATTGACGTGGATTGTTATTAAATAGTCGCTCCTTAAATTCGATATAAACGTCTGTTTATCAACATGTTAATGTGGAAAACTTATTGCTTTTCCAGTTGTTATTTTGCAAGAATATGGTGATTTTAGGGCATAAACCTTGCAAAACATGATAGGAAAATCACCCACCCAGCAAC
>WFNR01000029.1 GCA_015488485.1 Cyclobacteriaceae bacterium
AAACAAACCCCAACCGAGGGGTTTGTCAGGGGTGTTGAAATGTGGAAAACACTACTGACCAGGTTTATGAAGAAATTGTATAATTTTGATAACAATGAAAATCGGCCATACACACAAAAGGGGATATTACCAATACCTAACTTCCTTAAGATAATTTTACTTGTCAAAAAAATACTTATAACCCTACGAATACCCGCACCTTATCCAAATTGTTTTATCAAGTTACAGGGCATTCAAAATAATCTTATCTTTGAGGTATGAATACAAAAACAAAACGTATTAGTCGTTTAATCCGGAATTCAGTCAAGCTGATTGATCCAAAAGCAGAAGTGATTCTTTTTGGTTCAAGGGCAAGGGGTGACGAACGAAACGATTCTGACTGGGATATATTGATTTTAACTGATTATTCTGTTGACCTGCAAACCGAAAGAAAGTTCAGAGACAAACTTTATGATTTGCAACTGGAAACAGGGGAGTCATTTTCTGTTTTCGCTTATTCAAAAAATGATTGGGTAACAAAACAACGAATTACCCCTTTTTATCAAAATGTAACCCATGAAGGAATCCGTTTATGACCAATGAGGAAAGAAAAGAATACGTAAACTACAGAATTGAAACAGCTTACAAAACTTTTAATGCTGCAAAAGTTTTAGCTGATAATGGATTTTGGAACTCAGCTGTAAACCGACTCTATTATTCCTAGTTCTACGCTGTTAATGCCTTGCTTGTGGCAAATGAAATCATGACAAAATCACATTCGGCAACAAAAACCCAGTTTTCATTACATTTTGTCAAGACAGGTAAATTTGACAAGAAATATGGCAAATTGTTATCTGAACTGTTCGACTGGAGGCAGAAAGGTGATTACGAAAGTATATTCGACTTTAGTGAATCTTCCGTTCAACCTTTGTTTAAACCCGTAAAAGAAATGATAAAACTAATCGAAACAGAAACAAAGAGTAGTTTGTAGTATTTTTTATTGCTGGACTAAATTATTAATTACAAGCGTCTTAGCAATTCAAACAGATACATTTGACAAAATCAAACTACCTTAATAATTCCCCTATACTACCCCCTCCTACTCCACAAACACCAACCTGCCTTTGCTGCTCTCGGTTACTTCAATAGACGCTGGGCGCTGGCCGTGCACATATACATTTCCCAGGCTATAAATGCCACCATACAGGCTGTCAGCCACCTGGATATGCAGCGCATTGCTGCCGCGGTGGTCAATCCGGCAACTTAAAGCACGCAGTTGTTCACCGAAAAAGATGCCGTCATTATTATAAAACCCGACTTGCAGACGCTCGGCCTGCCCGCTCAGATAAATATTGCTCAGCCCATTGCTCACCACTTCCAGCTCGCCTGCTTTTAAGGTTAGATAAACATCCCCTACCCCTTCGGTCACTTCCAGTTTCAGCCTGGCAAGGGTGAGTGAATCACTGCTGTTTACCTGGCCGGAACCGCGCACCACCAGGCGCTGCAGGTCGGGGGTCATGATGGTCACCAGCGGGTCTTCGTACTTTCTGGTCCAGTTGCAGCGGTTTAGGTTATCCAGGTACAGGGTGCCGTTGCGTACCTCGGCCATGATACCGGCCTGCAAGTTGCTGCCGGTGGTAAGGCTCACCTGCTGTACCTGCCCCGGCACCAGCAGCACGGCAATATTACTGGTCACATCCACCTCCTCAAAGGCCGGCAGGGTCAGCTCAATCGTTTGTGTGTCGCCAGCCGGCTCAAAGCAGCCGGCCCCATCGGGGTTGCAAGCCGCCAGCAGCCACAGTAGCGCCATGTAGTAAGCTTTTCTCATAGTCTGAAGCCAACTCCATATTCCAGCACCTCGGCCACGGCAAAATGTGATTTTAGGATCATCGAGGCATAGAGGCGCTGGTTAAAATAATATTTAAAACCAATCTTAAAATAAAGCCAATCGCCCGGCAGGTAGGGCTTGTAAAAATATACCCCCGTCTGTGTAACCAGGGCAAACTTATCCAGCACCAGCTCATGGCCTAGCATTACCGACAGACTTCGGTAGTCGGGCCGCGTGGCCGGCTCCGGATAGTTATTTTCGATCTCCGACCTGTAGGCAAAATTAAAAAAGCCTTCCAGGCCGGCATCCACAATACTCTTCACCCCTACCCGCTTATTCCAAAAAGCAGCCATTGCCAGGTAGGGCAGTCGCCCCGAACCGATGGGTTGTTTTTCATTAAAACCAATGCGTATATCAAAATTTACATAAGACTTCTTATCAAAATCGCGACTTTGCAACTGATCGCGCCTGTACTCCGGCCGTGCATCACTTAGGGCATATTTCATGCCCACACTCAGGTTAACCACATTAAGGCCCAGGTTGGGCAGCTTGCGGGCAGCATTGGAGAAATGCGACATCTGCATGGCAATACCGGCCTTGAGGCGGTCACTGAGCTGGCGGTCGTAAGCCAGGCGCAAATAAATACTCCAGGGAAAATGGGTACTGATTACATTGTTTTTGTTATTGTTGTCTTTATCGTATGTTTTGCTTACATAAGACAGCCCAAAACCCAGATGCACCTGAAAATCATTCCTGCTGCGGGTAATATCATTAAGGTGAAAAATTAAACCGGTATTCAGGGCCAGGGCCCGCCCGAGAACCTGATCATTTTTTAAATTATAGTAGCCCAACAAGACACTCAGGGTAGGATAACCGTAACGCTGCTCCCAGGCCTTGTGGCCATAGGAATAACGATACAACCCCACCCGGAAGCCGGTAGGGTGCCCCTTGATAAGATGGCCGATAACATCACGATGCTTAATGATAAAACCGCCAAAAACTTCTCCGCTCACAGAATATGTATAGGCTGCCTGGCGTTGTTGTGCCATCAGGCTGCCGGTTACGCACAAGAATAGGCAGAGAAATATTAGTTTTGAACGGAGAAACACTTGTACCTTTGACTTATAAACCCCAAAGATAAGATGAACCTGCAAGATAAAATAGCCATCGTTACCGGATCAAGCAAGGGCATCGGTCTGGCTACCGCCAGGCTGCTGCTCGAAAAAGGCGCCAAAGTAGCCGGCTGGAGCCGCTCGGCCACGCCCCTGGAACACGAAATTTTTTTAAGCGTAATAGCCGATGTGGGCGATGCGCAACAGGTAAAAGAGGCCTATAGCCAAACCATTGAACGTTTTGGTCAGGAAATTACCATCCTGATCAACAATGCCGGACTGGGGTTTGAAAGCGATTTCGAGAGCCTGGATGAAGACAAATGGCACCTGATGTTCCGTACCAATGTGGACAGCATCTTTTATTGCTCACGCCTGGTCATACCACAGATGAAAAGCATGCAAAAAGGCCATATCGTCAATATCTCATCTATTGCCGGCACCAACGGCATAGCCGGTATGGCGGCTTACTGCGGCACCAAGCATGCCGTGCGCGGGTTGTCGCACTCCATGTTCAAAGAGCTGCGCAATTGGGGCATTAAAGTGAGCACCATATACCCGGGCTCTACCAATACGCACTTCTTTGATGTCTTCGACAGCATCGAGGCCAACGACAACATGATGCGCCCCGAAGACATCGCCCAGA
Source organism: Cyclobacteriaceae bacterium (assembly GCA_015488485.1). Lineage (GTDB taxonomy): Bacteria > Bacteroidota > Bacteroidia > Cytophagales > Cyclobacteriaceae > S012-113. The sequence goes on from WFNR01000029.1 coordinate 3,563, forward strand.
CCATCTGCCAGGTACTGGAAACCCACCACAACTACCTGCCGGTAGATATCGAAGTAAGGCCTCTGCAACCCAAAGGCAAGCAATAACTGGCTATGTCGATAGAAGTAAGCGGACTGACCAAAATTTATGGCCGGCAAAAAGCCGTTGACAACCTGTCTTTCAGGGTAGAGAAAGATGAAATTGTCGGTTTTCTGGGCCCCAATGGAGCCGGTAAGTCCACCACCCTGAAAATAGCCACCGGCTACATCAGCCCAACGGCAGGCCAGGTAAGCGTCAGTGGCCTGGATGTGGCCACCCATCCGCTGGCTGTCAAACGTAAGCTGGGCTACCTGCCCGAGCACAATCCGCTCTACCTCGATATGTATGTGCACGAATACCTGCATTTTTCCGGCCGCTTTTACGGACTGCGCGGCAAGGCGCTTAAAGCTGCTACGGCCCGGGTAGTGGACATGTGCCAGCTAACGCCCGAGCAAAACAAAAAGATAGGCCAGCTCTCCAAGGGCTACCGCCAGCGGGTAGGCCTGGCCCAGGCGTTGCTGCACGAGCCCGAGGTGCTTATCCTGGACGAACCCACCACCGGCCTCGACCCCAACCAGATTGTGGAAGTGCGCCAGCTGATCAAAGACATCAGCAAGGGTCGCACGGTGCTTTTCTCTACTCATATCATGCAGGAGGTGCAGGCCATTTGCGACCGGGTGATTATCATCAACCACGGCCGCCTGGTAGCTGACGACACCCTTACCAACCTGCTGGCCGGTCAGGCCAAACAGGTGTTGGAACTGGAGTTTGAGCAAGCCGTTGATACAAACATCCTGCAAGCTTTTGATGGTGTGTTGGCCATAGAAGAAATAGCTGCCTGCCGCTACCGTATAGAGCTAAATCACAGCCGCGATGCCCGCCCGGCTATGATGCGCCTCATAAGCGAAAAAAAGCTGCCGCTGATCGGTATTAAACAAAAAGAAACGACTATGGAAGAAGTGTTTAACATGCTCACCAAACAACAGACACATGTTTAACATCTTTCGCAAAGAAATCAACGAATACCTGAGCTCACTCATCGCCTATGTGGTGATAGCCGTTTTTATCACTGCTCTTGGGCTGCTTATGTGGGTCTTCCCTGAAACCAATGTACTCGATTACGGCTATGCCGATATGGGCACCTTGTTTACCATGGGGCCCTTTGTGCTCATCTTTCTGATACCGGCCATTACCATGAAGGTATTTTCAGAGGAACTGAAAACCGGCAGTTTTGAGATTTTGGCGGTAAAACCGGTAACCCTGC
>WFNR01000030.1 GCA_015488485.1 Cyclobacteriaceae bacterium
GAGTATTACCGGGATGTGCAGCTTTTTGCCACCGCCCGCCTTACGGTGAATGTCAGCGATAAGGAATTGTACGAAGCGGTGCCGGCCGCCATTACGGTAATCGAAGCAGGGAGCGGGGCCGTAGTGGCCGAAGGCGAGGCCGGTGCACAAGACGGCCGTGCTACCTTTAACCTGCCGTTGGGCAAACGCTTTCAGGTTTTGGTGAGTGCTCCGCACTTTAAGAAAGAGTCGTTTGCATTTAACCTGGACGGCCTGGTTATGTACCGCGATTTTGAGCGCGATTTGGAGCTGCAACCGGAAAAGGTGAAGGTGTTTATCAATGTTACCGATTTGAAAAACAACAGCAAGGTGCGCTCGCGTATCTTGATACGCAACAAAACGCGTGACGAGGTAATAGAGGTGAGTGGCAATGAGTACGTGGCGTTGCGGGCGGGCGACCGCTATGAGATAGAAGCCACCAGCGACCAGGGCTATGCCTTTAACTCCACCGTGCTCGACCTGAGCGAGGCTGCTGCCGGGGAGCAAACTCAAACCGCCCAGGTGGCCATGAAGCTGATGAAGCTGGAGAAAAATGCCCGCCTCGAGCTCAAGGATATATTGTTTGAGTCGAACTCCTACCAGTTGTCGGAGGTGTCGTATGCCGAGCTGCGCAGGGTGGTGAAACTGATGAAAGAGAACCCCGACCTGCGGGTGGAGATAGCCGCTCATACCGATGATGTGGGTTCGGAAGCGTATAATCTGAAATTGTCGGAAAAGCGGGCGCAGAGTGTGGTGGAGTTTTTGGTTGACAACCAGATATCGCCCGACAGGTTTGTGGCACGCGGCTATGGCGAGTCGCAGCCTGTGGTGCCCAACGACAGCGAAGAAAACCGCGCCCGCAACCGCAGGGTAGAGCTTAAGATATTGTAAGTGCTATGATGAGCAAAAAACTAATAACCGTCCTTTTCTTTTTGTGCCTGAGCCTGCTGGCACAAGGGCAGCGCTATAAAGATATCTTTCCGCAGATTATCAGCTCTGGCGATGACAAGACAATGGAGTTGCTTACCAACTACCTGTTCAACAACCTGGATCATCCCAATACCAACCTACGCCTCGGTTTGCTCTATGCCAAAAAATATCAGACCACCGACCCGCTGCGCGAGTACGATAAGGCCATGGCCCTGGCCGAACAGGCCCGTACCAGGCTGATTAAGGCTTCTATCCTGATTAATGAAAAAGAATTTAATAAAAACAAGGATTACTATATCGGTATCATACAAGAAGGTGTCATACCGACATTGGCAGAAACCCAAAAGCTGATAGCCGATGAGCTGCAAAAGGCCGAGACCTTTCTGGAAAAGCTGCCGCCTATCTATGAACACTTCACCCGCAGTGTCGATCGCTACGACCGGGCGGTAAAGAGTTTTGCCGCTATTGCCGGCAAATACGGCAGTCTGAAGGAGCTATACCTGCTTTATGATGACAGCCTGGCTAAGGTTATGCAACAGCTCAAAACCAACTACGATTCGACCAAATGGTATTTTGATAAGTACCTGCAGTTGCGCCAAGGCTACCCTATCAAGGCCGTTTTACAAACCTACCGGGAAAAGCCCGTGGTAGTTTATCGGCTCGATGGTCTGGTAACCCAGATCAATTTTTTGCAACCGCAGATTGTGTTGTGGGATTATGCCTCCTGGGTAGACACGGTAAACCAGGTGGTGGCTACGGAAATAAAGGACTTGCGGCAGAGCCTGCAGGAAAACTACGATAAACTAAAGACTGCCAGTGAGCAGGCAGCAACCCTCAAAGACCCGCAGGGCTTTACGCCTGTGGCGCTCGATAAAAAATTGCGCTTCAACCTGATGCGCTTTGATTATCATAATGCGCTGGTACCCATGCTGGCCTTTTTGGAATATAGCCAGCAACTTAGCCTGGCCAGGCTGCGCGAGGTGTATTTCGATACGGCTGACATAGCAATGGAGCGCAAGCTGGTTTATTATAACGAAATGCTCTACCTGACACGCAGGGGCGATAGCCTGTTGGCCGAATTTAACAGGCGCTATAATGCCCGCCAGCTACAGCGCCATGCTGCGTTTATAGCCAGGAACTTCGGCAGTCCTGCGGCCCTCAGGCAATGGATGAACGAACAGCGCCAGGCCAACCGGCAGGTCTTCCTTGCCGAGGCCGGCAAGATACGCACCGGCATAGCTGCCATTGCCCCGCCCGGGGTACCAGGCAAAGAGGTGCGCTACCGCAAGCTGATAATCCCGCTTAGTGCGGAAGAGGAGATACCGGCTACCGATGTAAGCCGGGTACGGGTGGCAGCCGTGGTAAAAGGGGCCGATGACTACCTGTATGTAGCAGGTAATTTGCCTCCGGCAGGACCAAAGAAGCAACAAAAGGCGGTTTTGGTACGTATCTCACCGGCCTTGCGGGTGGCGTGGGCCAAATACATCGATATACAACTGGACAGCACCGGGGTAAGTGATGCCCATCAGGCTGTGGGAGGGCTGCAGCTTACCAACGAGGGGGTGGCGCTGGCCGTTTATAGCATGGCGCTCGACAGCAGCCGGGCGGCAGTCACCCTGCTGCACTATACATCAGCGGGTAAGCTTAAGTTTGGCACCCGGCTTGATACCGACCTGTATCCGCAGGCACTGCGCTATGACGAAGGGCATAATATGTTTTTTGTCGGCTTGCTGGGGCAGGGCCCGGCCGACAGCCGCACGGCAGCGGCCGATTTACAGGTGATAGCCGTAAATGGCCTGGGTAGCGAGCTGTGGCAGTACGAAAACCGCGTGCAGGGCGACCTGCTCACCCTGTTTACCACCCACAACGGGGTGATGCTGGGAGGTAACTATAGCAGTATTATCGACCGGAGCGGCCGTACGGTGGCGGCCGGCAAGGGTACTTATGGTTATATGATAAAACTGGATTTTGCCGGTAAGCCACAAAAAATAGTGTTGTTGCCCTCGCAGCAGCCGTATGAGGTAAAACGTATCTTTAAGGTGGCCGACAACAACATATCGTTGCTGGGCGCAAATGACGAACATATTATCCTGAACAATGACCTGAAAGTGGTTTATACTTCCCTGATTTTAAACTAACTTTTCGGTTGTTAGGTGCAGAACAATAGGCCAATTATTGTAAATTTGACAGGAAACTAAAAACATGATCACCTGGATTACCATAGTCTTTTTAATTCTGCTGGGGCTGGCCCTGCTGGTGGTGGAGTTGATCTTCATACCGGGCACCACGGTGGTGGGTATTCTGGGCTTTCTGTTTGTGATAGGCGGCCTGATACTCACTTTTCAAAACTATGGCAGTTCGGTAGGCTGGGCGGTTACCGGTGGCACGGCCCTGTTTTCGGCCGGGGTGTTTGTCTATGCCTTCCGCTCAGGTGCCTGGAGCCGTTTTTCGCTCAAAGGCAGCATCAGCAGCAAGGTGAATGAAGACAAAAGCATTGATTTACAGCCGGGCGATGAAGGCATAGCCCGCTCGGCCCTGCGGCCTATCGGCAAGGGCGAGTTTGCCGGCCGCGAGTATGAGGTGCGCTCGCTGGGCAACCTGGTGAAAGCCGGCACCCGCATTACGGTATTGAAAGTAGATAATAAAAACAGAACCATATTTGTTGAACCCATAAACCACTAACCACATGCCAACTATTTATCTCTTAGGACTCATATTCGGAGGCTTCATCTTATTGATGTTGTTCTTCTATTTTGTGCCCATCAATCTGTGGATTACCGCCATCTTCTCGGGTGTACGCGTAGGGCTCTTTGAGCTGATGTTTATGCGTATCCGTAAGGTGCCGCCCAGCTTGATAGTAAGGCAGTTGATTACTGCCCAAAAAGCCGGCCTGAATGTAACCACCACCGATCTGGAAACGCACTACCTGGCGGGTGGTAGCGTATCGAATGTAATCAAGGCCCTGATCTCGGCCGACAAGGCCAATATCGAACTGGATTTCAAGCAGGCAGCGGCCATCGACCTGGCCGGCCGCGATGTGTTTGAAGCCGTGCAGTTTTCGGTAAACCCCAAGGTGATTACCACGCCCAAGGTGGCGGCTGTGGCAGCCGATGGTATTCAGCTTATGGCCATTGCGCGCGTTACGGTGCGGGCCAACATCAACCAGTTGGTGGGCGGTGCCGGTGAAGACACCATCATTGCCCGGGTGGGAGAAGGCATTGTTACCTCCATCGGCTCGGCCAAAACCCACAAGGAGGTGCTTGAAAACCCCGACAAGATATCCAAGCTGGTGCTGGAGCGCGGCCTCGATTCGGGCACTGCTTTTACCATCCTTTCTATTGATATTGCCGATGTGGATGTAGGCCAGAATATTGGCGCCATGCTGCAAACCGACCAGGCACAGGCCGACCTGAAGGTAGCCGAGGCTAAGGCCGAAGAGCGCAGGGCCATGGCCGTAGCCCTGGAGCAGGAGATGAAAGCCAAGGCCCAGGAAGCCCGTGCCAAGGTGATTGAGGCCGAGGCCGAAATACCCAAAGCCATTGCCGAGGCCTTTAAGGCCGGCAACCTGGGAGTAATGGACTATTACCGGCTGCGCAACATCGAGGCCGACACCTCCATGCGCGACTCGATAGCCGGCTCGGCCAAGCCCGGCAAAGGCAGCAAAGACGATAAATAATATTTAGCCACCCGGCTACATGAGCGGACTTCCCGGTGGGGGAGTCCGTTTTTTTGTGGTAGATAATATGTTAATAGTATGTTAACAGTGGTTTGTGTAAAGTTTTTTTTAAAAGATATTTGATTTGTAATGAGTAGGTTTTGGTATTCTCCAAAACTTGTTACAATTAGCACCATTATTAGTATTATCAAATTCCAATTTTAGTCTACTACAAAAATAAAGTGTTTTGTCTTTAGAATTTTTGTTATAATCAAAATATCTGCAAGCAAAACAATTTTTCACATCTATTCCGCGATGTGAGGCTTCTTTAACGAGTTTGGCAAATTTTTTACCACCAAAATTATCATGTTCGCGAGAAAGAATTTTATTATAGATATAATTTTTGTCTTTAGAAATTTTTTGAATATCCTTTGCTTTAACTTTTCTTTTTATCGCTTTTTTACTTTTTAGAACTGAAAAAACTTCAAATTCTTTGTTACACTGATTTAGTGGAATTTTTTTATCATTAATATTAGCTTTGAAGTTATAGAAAGTTAGATTTTTGCTTCCTAAACGAAAATATTTTTCTTTGATGATCTTAATATCTTCTTCATTATTGAGTTTAATTTCGATAATTCTAATACCACTCTTTTGTTTTTCAAATTCACAATTATGACTAACCGCTATTTCAATAAAAATTTTATCATAAATTTCTGGTTTTGTAGATTCCAACAGAATGTCTGCCACAAAACCGTTAAAACGTTTTTCAATACTTGCTAGATTATATCTTGATGTTAAATCAAATTTCTTTTTCTTACTTCCGAAGCTACAACTCCTTTTTAATAATTCATTTGTTTCACAGGTGGAACATCTATGTTTTGAAATATATTCAATATAGAACGGAATACCTTTCTTGATACATTGATTATAAGTCTGTAAAAATACTATTTTTCCTAATTTATGGAGATAAGTTTCATAATTACAATCCAATACTGCTTTGTGAGCAAAGTGATGAGCTTTTATTTTGCCTTTACGAGCAATTAATTCACTTCCACAATTAACACAAGTAAAGATGTCTTTAATACTCTTATCAACCTTTGAAATATGAATTAAATCCCCAGCACTATTATAAGCAAACAAATTCTTCATTATTATGTTCATGAAAGCTTCCCAAACACAAGAACAGTTAAAATTAAAGAAAAAAGTCACAACTATCCGAAAGTTTAAAGAGTCTGAAAAATCCCGTATCTTTAATTTGAACCAAAAAGATACACTATGGGACTTTTCAGACGAACCAAAGCTAACAACAAGCCACTACTTAAGTAAATTATAGACCTAATACCCAGGTGGTTACTAAATTCCTGCATTAAATACTATCAAAGCGATAAAGGTTGTAGCCGGTACAAGACTTATGATCAATTAGTTGCTTTAACTTTCGGACAGCTAAACAAATGCTTGACACTGAGTGATATAAGTACAGGAATCGGTGTTTCTGAGACGTTTATTGCTGATTTAGGCCTCTGTCAAAGCCCTGCCCGTTCTACCATGAGCGATGGGAACAAGAAAAGGAACTGGCAGGTGTTCGAAAGATTGTATTATAGGTTACTAAGGCACTATGAAGGCGTTTTACGCAAACAAGACCAATCAGGTATTATCAGAGAGATAAAAAAGGGAAGAATAAAAATAATAGACAGCACCACGATCAGTTTGTGTATGAGTCTGTTTGACTGGGCAAAATTTCGGACAGCTAAAGGGGGCATCAAGATACATACCTGTTGGGACGATACGATTATGCTGCCCGAAATGGTCAATATAACTGAAGCTAAAGTACATGACCGATATGGGCTAAACCAATTGATATTTGCCAGAGATACAATCATCGTAGAAGACAAAGCCTATTATGACTTTGACCTTATGGCCAGCAGAATCAAGGCAGAAAATGTGTTTGTAACCCGTATTAAAACCAATGCCATTTATGAAAGTATCCGGGAACTTGACTTACCAGATGATAAAGACCAGGATATCCTGAAAGATGAAATTATCCGTCTGTCTTCATCGCAAGCCAGGAAAAAAGGGCTGGCACAACAAGAGCTAAGGTTAGTCCATGTTTATAAAGAGGATGAGAACAAAGTAATCCAAATCATTACTAATCAGCTACATTGGCAGGCGCGCACCATAGCAGACCTTTATAAAAAAAGATGGGATATAGAGTTGTTCTTTAAGGCAATCAAACAGAATTTACAGATAAAAACTTTCGTGGGAACAAGTGAAAATGCGGTTAAATCTCAAATTTATGTGGCTCTAATCTGTTATATGTTGCTGCAACTTATCAAAAGAACCATTGCCAAATCGACTAAAGCTTTTTCCAACTTTGTGGAAAAAATAAGAATATGCTTGCCTTTTTATCTCTCTTTAGGTTACGTATGTAATCAAATAAGTGAAGGGGCCAAACGAATAAGGGTCGTTAAACAAGCAGAATTAATTCCTAAAACAGACTTATTTTCCTGATATTTTTGCTTAAAACAGCCTTTTGGTTGAATACGCCAATAAAATAGTGATTGGCAGAAAAAGTTTCGGATGAAAGTGAATTGTAACTTGAATCATTTTTCTGATTTTGCAGAATAAGTAAAAGTAGTTATTAATTTTGATATTGCAAAGACGTTATTAATTCATTCCACCATATTGATAATGTCTTTCTATCAATATTTAATTTTTTAGCTATATCATCATATTTTTTTAGCTGGATTACAGCCAGATATATATATTTTTTTTGGATATCTGTTAGAG
>WFNR01000031.1 GCA_015488485.1 Cyclobacteriaceae bacterium
CCATCCTGTCAAAGAACTTTATCCACTCCTAATCCAGTGGCTTGTTAAGACCCCCTTCCGGCCTCTCTCTTCCCCGCCTAAAGACCCTTCCGGCCCAAAAGCGAACGCAAAGATAAAACGTTTATTACTCTATCACACTATTCCCTGAAAATTTTTTTCAAGAAATCCTCTTTTTTGCACAACAGAACCAAACGGGATGACAAAGATAAGGGAGATGCGCCAATAAATCCAGACGAAAAGATAAATTTTACATTACTGTCTGCTGCCTGTCCGGCCCAAGCGACACAAGGGTAATCGGCACCCCTACCTGTTCCTCGATATAGCGAATGTATCTTTTAAGCTGAAACGGGAGTTCTTCCAAAGAATCAGGAATGTGAGCAAGCTCTCCCCAGCCCTCAAAGGTTTTGTAAACCGGCTCCACTTCATCAAACATCAAATTATAAGAAAGCTTACCCACCACACTGCCATCCGGCAACCGGTAGCCTGTACATATTTTGATTTCCTTGAACGCCCCCAGTACATCGGCCTTCATCATAAACAACTGGGTAACCCCATTGATCATGGCAGCATATTTTAAAGCCGGCAGGTCGAGCCAACCCGTACGCCTCGGCCGGCCGGTAGTAGCGCCAAACTCATGACCATAGTTGCGAAGCTGTTCACCGGTTTCATCATGCAACTCGGTTGGGAAAGGGCCACTGCCTACCCGCGTACAGTAGCTTTTAAAGATACCATATACCTCGCCAATGGCTGATGGCGGCACGCCCAGACCCGTGCAGGCCCCTGCTGTAATGGTATTGCTGCTGGTTACAAAAGGGTAAGAGCCAAAGTCAACATCGAGCATAGCTCCCTGGGCACCCTCGGCCAGTACAGTATTATGCTCCTGCAATTTTTCATTTACCAAATGTTCGGTATCGCTAAGCGTAAAACTCTTTAGAAACTCAATGGCTTTAAGAAAGGTCTTTTCCTCCTTTTCGAAATCATATTTATACTTCAAGTGCCTGAGTATTTGCAAATGCCGGTCACGTTGTTTTGCGTAGCGCGCTGCAAAATCAGCAAGTTTGATATCCCCTACCCGTAAGCCCTGCCGGCTGACCTTATCCTGATAAGCCGGGCCAATGCCTTTTAGAGTAGAGCCTATTTTGTCTTTGCCCTTGGCTTTTTCATAGGCCGTATCAAGGGCTCTATGGGTAGGTAAGATCAGCTGTGCCCGGGTAGATACAAACAAATTTTCCCGCGGATTAACCTGCAGCTTTTCCAGGGCCTTGACCTCCTGCTGAAAGGTGATAGGATCCAGCACTACTCCATTGCCAATAATATTGACAATATTGTTGCGAAAAATACCCGAAGGAATCTGGTGCAGCACATGCTTGATGCCATCGAATTCGAGGGTATGACCGGCATTGGGCCCACCCTGAAAACGAGCTACCACATGATAACGAGGGGCCAGATAATCGACAATCTTTCCTTTACCCTCATCGCCCCATTGCAGGCCTAACAAAACATCCACTTTCATAAAAATTATGCAGGTATATCGGCCAAAGCCTCGCTTGCAGAATGATATACTTTAAAAATCGTTTCCAGCTTGGTGATAATCAGCAGCTTTTTAACACTCTCAGAAGGGTTTATCAGATACAGCTCACCACCCCGGTTGCGCACCTTGGTAAGCAGGGTGATTAACGTGCCCAACCCACTGCTGTTTATATATCTTACTTCTGAAATATCCACCAGTAAATTAATATTTTTACCGCCATTATAGGCCTCCAGTTCCGAAATGATATCATGACTCTTTTCTTCCCCGATCAAATCACCTTTGATGGTAAGCACCAGATAGTTATTCTGCCGGTCGTATTGATAGTCCATAGAATTATTTACTGCTTTGTTGCTTCTTTTTTGCCTGGCAATCGCCACAAATGCCATACAGATTGAGTGAATGGTGCAATATTTTGAAATTTAATAATTCGCCCACCATAGTCTGGATGTTATGTACTCTCGGATCACAAAACTCTACCACTTTATGGCACTCGGTGCAGATAAGATGATCGTGCTGCTTGTAACCGTATGACTTCTCATATTGCGCCAGGTTACGGCCAAACTGGTGCTTGCTTACCAAATCACATTCCACCAGCAAATCAAGGGTATTATATACGGTAGCACGGCTCACCCGATAGTTTTTGTTCTTCATATAAATATACAAAGACTCTACATCAAAGTGGCCGGAGCGCGAATAGATCTCCTCCAGGATAGCAAAGCGCTCAGGAGTCTTCCTCAGCCCTTTGTTTTCCAGGTAAGCGGTAAAGATTTTTACCACCTCATCATAACTATTGCGCGACTCACTCATAGGTTTTTGTTTCCTGTTTCAAATATAGTTGTATCTGCGCTACTTTTTGGCTTGTTCGATAGTAGTATGTGTAAAAGTTCGCTTCTTACGGGTCACTTTAACTACTCCTTCCACATTTTCAAGCTGTTTGATCAACTCTTTCAGGCTGGTTTGGTTATCAATATACAACGAAATAATTCCTTCAAAAATTCCAGTGTCGGTATCTACGGTAATGGAGCGCATATTCACATTGTGCTCACCCGAAATTATGCGTGTCACATCATTTATCAGCCCTACCCGATCGGTGCCGATAATCTCCAAATCGGCAATAAATGATTTTTCATGCCTGGAAGCCCACTTGGCCTTCACTACCCGGTGCCCATGGCTGGAGAGCAATTCCGGAGCATTGGGGCAACTGGTGCGGTGAATCTTAATACCATCCGATACCGTAACAAAACCAAATACATCATCGCCCGGTATGGGGTTGCAGCACTGCGCCATTTTATAATCGACAATATCCATGTCCTCGCCAATAAACAAGATATCCTCACTCCGGCCCTTGGCCTCAAACTCCTTGTGCAGGCTTTTGACATCGGCAATGGCACGTGCTCTGCGAACCGGCTTTTTCGCCTCCAGCGCCTCTTTAAAGCGCTTTAATTCTCTGGGTTCTATCTGCCCTTTACCCACCTGATAAAGAAAATCGGTAGTTGACTTGAAGCCAAAAAAATCAGTAAGTTGGTTATAGGTCTCGGTGGTCATTTTTACCTTGAGCTGTTTAAGCTTGCGGGCCACTATTTCTTTACCTAAATCGGCCGTACGCCTGATTTCATCACGCAAGCCGTGCTTGATACCGGTCCGGGCTTTGGAGCTAACCACAAAGCGCAACCAGTCTTCGCTGGGCTTTTGTTTGGAAGATGTCAGGATTTCCACCTGATCGCCATTTTGCAGGCGATAGTTAAGAGGCACCAATTTCTGATTCACCTTGGCACCAATACAGGTAAGACCTACTTCGGTGTGCACCTCAAAGGCAAAATCAAGTGCAGTAGCGCCATAGGGCAAGGTTTTCAGGTCGCCATTGGGGGTGAAGACAAACACCTCATCCTGATAAAGATTGGTGCGGAATTCATCCACAAAATCGATAGCCGAAGAATCATTACTCTCCAGCATAGAACGTACACTGGCAATCCAGGCCTCCAGCCCTTTGCCACGCTGGCCGGGACTATCTTTATACTTCCAGTGGGCGGCAAAGCCCTTTTCGGCTATCTCATCCATGCGTTTGGTGCGGATCTGTACCTCTACCCAGCGCCCCTCGCGGCTCATTACCGTAGTATGCAATGATTCATAACCATTGGCTTTGGGGGTACTGATCCAGTCGCGCAACCGGTCGGGGTTGGGGTTGTAGAAATCCGTAACGATAGAATATACTTGCCAGCAGGCGGCTTTCTCATTTTCCAGGGGAGTATCAATAATAATGCGGATGGCAAACAGATCATAAACCTCTTCAAACGGGATGTCTTTCTTGCGCATTTTCGACAAAATAGAATACACCGATTTGGTGCGCCCCTTGATGGTAAACTTAAACCCGTGCTCATTGAGGGCCTGCTGAATAGGCCTGATGAAGCGCTTGATAAAGCGGTCGCGTGATTCTTTGGTGGCGCTAATCTTATCGACAATCTCTTTATACACATCCGCTTCGCTGTATTTCAGATACAGGTCTTCAAGCTCCGATTTAATGGCATACAACCCCAGTCTGTGCGCCAGCGGGGCATAAAGGAAAATGGTTTCGGAAGCGATCTTCAGCTGCTTATGCTGCGGCATGCTGTCGAGGGTGCGCATATTGTGCAGCCGGTCGGCCAGCTTAATGAGTATTACCCTGACATCATCGGAAAGCGTGAGCAGCATTTTGCGGAAATTCTCCGCCTGGCCGGAACTGCCGTATTCAAAAACCCCGGATATTTTGGTAAGGCCGTCTATAATACGTGCCACCCGCTCGCCAACACTGTGGCGGATATCATCAAGGGAGTAATCGGTATCTTCTACCACATCGTGCAGCAAAGCCGCTATAATGGAAGTTGTACCCAGGCCAATCTCCTCAACGCATATTTCAGCCACTGCCAGCGGATGATAAATATAAGGCTCACCCGACTTTCTGCGCATACCTTCATGGGCTTTTACCGCCAGCTTAAAAGCCTTGCGTATCTGGCGGGCGTCATCGTCTTTCAAAAACGGTTTGGCCTTACGCAGCAATCGCCTGTAGCTGTTTACTATTTCGCGGTTTTCTTTCTCTTCATCTACTACATACATCGTTCACCTCCCTTTCTATTACAAATAAACGAAAAATATTGCCTCTGAGATAAAATGTTGCTTTCTTTGCACTCCATTTAAAGAAATGGGGCGGATTGGAGTCCGGTAATATGCGGATGTGGCGAAATTGGTAGACGCACTAGACTTAGGATCTAGCGCCTTACGGCATGGGGGTTCGAGTCCCTCCATCCGCACCATAACCCCTCGGTCACGATAGCCCTGTTATCGCGATTGGGGGGTTCGGTTTTTTTTATAAAAAATTACGATACCGTGGAAATCACACTGAACAAAAAGAACGACACTGAGGCCATCATTAAAATAAGCCTGCAGGAAAAAGACTATCAGCCCAAGGTAGAAGCCAGGATAAAAGAGTATGCCCGCAAAGCCAATATCAAAGGTTTCCGGCCGGGCAAGGTACCTGCTTCGCTTATTAAAAATATGTATGGCAAATCTATCCTGGTGGAGGAGGTAAACCAGTTGTTATACCAAAACCTGGATGATTATATCAAGAAAGAGGAACTGAATATTATTGGCGAACCCATACCGGTAAGAGAAAATACCGAAGGTATAGACTGGGACACCCAAAAGGATTTTGAATTTGAATATAAGATAGGCCTGGTTGATGATTTTGCCCTTGATATTTCTAAAAAGCAAAAGATAACACGCTATGAAATCAAGGTAGATAAAAAGGTCATGCAGGAGACCATTGATAACCTGCGTGAACAATATGCTACCATGACCAACCCCGAGGTAAGTGAGGACGGTGACAGCCTGTTCGGTACTTTTTCTCCCGAAAACGGTGAAGGTGAACACCAGGGGCTGTTAGACCTGAATAAGCTCGATAAGAAAGAGGCTAAAAAATTTATCGG
>WFNR01000032.1 GCA_015488485.1 Cyclobacteriaceae bacterium
CAGGCACCCGAAGGCATCTGCCTGAGGCTCTCGAAGGCAGGCTCTCGAAGTAGTTGGCTGAGGCTCTCGAAGCCAACTGTAAAACCTGAAATCCCCGGACTTATTCCTGTTTGCCAGGCAAGCCTGCCGCCCAGGTAGGACAGGGTCTGTGTATTCTATATGCTGAATTTGGCTGACCCATTTCCCGAGTACTATTGAAATTCAGGGCTAAAGCCCGTTTTTCTTTTTGTTATTATTTCTGTCCATGCCCTGAAGGGCATGGCAATGGATTAGGATGATTGTCTTACCAGTCACTCCGCCCTGAAGGGTGGAGTGAAGTACGAAACCAACATATTCAGGGCTTTAGCCCCATTACACCGTTAGTGGATAGGGTTGCAGATTTGAGGGTTTTACTTCCTTAGGCTTCAGCCCCCTACGCCCCCTCGTTCCCCTAAAGGGGAAACCCAGTGCGTTACGAGCTATGAGCTTCGAGCCTGCCTACGGCACGCAGGCTTCGAGCTTCAAGCCTGCCCGACAGGAGGCGGGCTAAAAACCGCATTACACTTTTCCGCATATACGCGTTCCCGCTTTGCGCCCTTGGCGTTCTCTGCGGTTAAGATATAAGATGGCAGATTGATGATTTTGTCCGAAATCCGTCTTCTTACCTCAGTCTTCAGTTCTCTGTCACCCCCGCGCCCCCTCGTTCCCCTAAAGGGGAGGCCCCGCCCGCTGCGAGCTAACAGCTACGAACTAAGAGCTACGAGCAAAATCCGCATCTACGCTTTCCCGCATATACACATTTGCTCATTCCCGCTTTGCGTCCTTATCGGTTAAGAATTAAGATGGCAGATTGATGATTTTGTCCGAAATCTGTCTTCTTACCTCAGTCTTCAGACCTCTGTACATCGTAGCCAACTCCTTTGAAAGAGCAGTCCGCCCGGTTGCTCTGTCCTAATCCAGGTGGAAGCCTAAGTCAAATAGAGGCGATGCGCAAACGCCACCATTTGTTGAGTTTCACCTTGGTGCGGAAGCCAAAATACATGATAGCCCCGGCCCCGATGAGCGCTCCCGAGGCCATGGCCACTCCGGGTGAAAACTTATAATAGCTGCCTTGCACCACGGTTTGGTTAAGGGCATCTATGGCAAACAACAGTACCCCGGCTACCATCAGGGTGAATCCCGAGCCTCTGATAGCCGGGGAGCGGTCGGGTATCTTTACCATGTAAATATCCTGCAAGGGGTAGGTTTTGCTTTCGGCAACAATACTTTTATCACCAAAATCCTGAATGACCAACGGAGTATAAAACTTATCCCCATTCAGGCGTACGGTTACTGTTTGGCCGGGGTGGAACTCAAAACGTTTTTTGGTGCCCATTTTCTCCAACACCAGAAAAGTCTGGGCGCTGGCGCCCAGGCTGCTCACCAGCAGCAGTAAAATCAGTAACCGGTTGCACATGCTTGTCATACCTGTACAAAAGGTGGCCGGGTAACCCGGGCCCGTAGTTTACGTTTCCTTACCGCCACCCAGATGTCCGTACCCACACTGGCATAGGCAGTCTGCACATAGCCCATGCCAATGCCCTTACTCAGCATGGGCGACTGGCTGCCGGAGGTTACCTGGCCTATTATTTCGCCTGCCTCGTTTTGCAGCTCATAGCCGTGGCGCGGTATGCCGCGGTCTTGCATCACAAAGCCCACCAGCTTGCGGCTTACGCCTTCTTCTTTTTGTTTTTGCAGGCGTTCGCGATCTATGAAGTCTTTGGTGAATTTAGTGATCCACCCCAGGCCGGCCTCAATGGGTGAGGTGGTCTCATCAATATCGTTGCCATAGAGGCAGAAGCCCATTTCCAGGCGCAGCGTATCACGCGCCCCCAGCCCGATGGGCTTGATGCCTTCTGCCGCTCCGGCTGCAAAGAGGTTGTCCCATACCGTTTGGGCATCCTCATTTTTTACATATAGCTCAAAACCACCCGAGCCGGTATAGCCGGTGGCTGAGATAATCACCTCATTGGCCCCGGCTATGCTGCCGACAGTAAAGTGGTAATACTTGATAGCACCCAGGTCTATATCGGTAAGCCGCTGCAGTACGCTGGTAGCCTTGGGCCCCTGCACGGCAAACAAGCAATATTGGTCGGTGGCATTGGTCATGCTCACACCCTGGTCGTTGTGGCTGCTTATCCAGTCCCAGTCCTTCTGCTCGTTGGCAGCATTTACCACCAGCATGTAGCGGTTTTCTTCCAGCATATACACAATCAGATCATCCACGATACCGCCTTTACCATTGGGCATACAGGAGTACTGCGCGCGACCGGGAAACAGCTTGGCAGCATCGTTGCTGGTAAGGCGCTGGATGAGTGCCAGGGCTTGCGGCCCTTCCAGGATAAACTCACCCATGTGCGATACATCGAATACCCCTATACCCTGGCGTACCGTCAAATGCTCTTCTATATCAGACGTATAGCGCACCGGCATCAGGTAGCCGGCAAAGGGGATCATCTGTCCCCCGGCCGCTACGTGGGTGTCATGCAGAATTAGTTTTTTCTCACTCATAAAACAAATGTAGGGATAAGTTTATAAAAATGATTTTTTGAGGTAAAAATGCTCTTTTCATAAAGCAGTGATATACTTTTAGGTTTAATCAGTCGCCTTTGACAGGTTACCCCGCACAAACGCCACCACGCGCTGTACCACCTCCGGATGGCGCAGGATGCGCGTATGCCCCAGGCCTTTGGTAAAATAAGCCTGTGCGTCCGGCACCAGTTGCTGTACCTGCCGCGCATGCATAATGCCCACATCGCGGTCGTCCTCATCGTGCACCAGCAGCAGGGGTGGCACCTGTATGCGCTTTACTGTTTCGGCTACACTGATGGCCTTGAACTCAAAGCCGTATCTTTTTCTGATCATCTCTTCAAAAATCTCACCGGTATGTGCTCCGGCATTGATTTTCTGCTGGTATTGCACCAGGATATCGCTGGCAATGGTGGGTGTGGAAATCATCACCACACAGCCTATTTTTACTCCATCTTCTATGGCACGCATAATGGTGATACCGCCAAATGAATGACCAATGGCCGTATGGATAGCACCATACTTGTCAGCTATATGACGGATGGCACTGGCAAACTCCAGCACATTGGTGGTATGCCCACCGGACTTTCCATGCCCCGGACCGTCAAAACCTACCACATGAAAGCCCTGGCTGACGAGCCCCTCTACCAGGGCATAAAACTGTCCGGCCCGGCCCATCCAGCCGTGCACTACCACTACCAGCGGCTGCCCGGCTTGCCCCCAACTATAAAAGCGGGTGCGCTTGCCGTTGATCGGGTGCTCAAAGGTATCGGCCCGGGCCAACACGGGCTTTTCGCGCTCCGGCACCGGATAGCGGATGGGGGTAAAGAACAAGCGAAAAGCCAACCGGTAGGCCAGCGGAGGTACGGTACGCTCCAGCACCGGATATACCTTGCGGATCACTTTTAACAGAAAAGGGTCTCCGATGGCGGCCGTATTTTGTTTGCTCATGGATACTACGCTTTGCCGGCAAAGGTACCGCTTACAGGGCGGAATGCAGCGCCTGGCTGTCGTCTATGGAATTTTTTTGTAAGTCCGGAACCAGCTATTGATCTTAAGCTTGATGACTCCGAAAAAGGCTTCCTTAAAAATGCCGGTTGACATCTTCGATTTGCCTTTGGTACGGTCGGTGAAGATAATAGGTATTTCCTTAATCTTAAAACCATATTTCCAGGTGTCGAATTTCATTTCTATCTGGAAGGCATAGCCCACAAACTTGATCTTATCAAGATCGAGTGTTTCCAGCACCTGCCTGCGATAGCACTTGAAGCCGGCCGTAGCATCGCGCACGGGCAGGCCGGTAATCAGCCGCACATAAATGCTGGCCAGGTACGACATCAGCACCCGGCCGATGGGCCAGTTTACCACATTCACCCCGGAAACATAGCGCGAGCCGATGACCAGGTCGTAGCCTTCGTCACGGCAACTGTGCAGCAGGCGTACCAGATCGGCCGGATTGTGCGAGAAATCGGCATCCATCTCGAAGATATACTCATAGCCATGCTCCAGGGCAAAATGAAAGCCGGCAATATAGGCCGTACCCAGCCCGGTTTTGCCGGAGCGTTTGAGCAGGTGAAGCTGTTGGCTGTAGGGCTGGCCGTTTATCAGGCCACTCTGTTGTATCTTTTCTACCAGAGCAGCCGTGCCATCGGGTGAGTTGTCGTCCACCACAAGTATATCAAAAGGCTCGGGCTGGGCAAAAACCGCCCCGATGATATCAACGATGTTCTCCTTTTCGTTATAGGTGGGTATGATAACCAGGCTCTTACTCAAGACAGTAGCTTTGTTTGGCGCGCCAAAAGTAATGATATATGAGGAGAAGTAGGTATTAGTCAGTTAGTGAAAGGGCCTGATATTATTCTGTTCGGTGGCCGGAGCGGGAAGTCTTAACAACCTGTGGTTGGGCGTGTGCTTTCAGAGAGGCGGTAGTATACCGGCTGCCAAGAATGCCGCCCTGCAGCGCTGATTAATCAGTATGAATATCTATTTTTGCCACCTGATTCGACAAACCACCTTAGATGCTTATACCACACGTAAAGAACGAAACCGGCCGCCTGCGCACCCTTTTCCTGGGCATTGCCGATGATTTTGGCGGCACGCCTGACCCCGAAGAAGTTTACGACCCTAAGTCGCTACAACATGTGCTGGCCGGCACTTTTCCCACCCAGGAGGCTGTAAGCCACGAGATGGCCCAGTTGGAGGAGGTGCTCGGTAAGTATGATATCACCCTGCTGCGACCGCCCAATATACCGGGCGTGAATCAGATATTTGCCCGTGATATCGGTTTTGTAATTGATGATAAATTTGTGGTGCCCAATATCATTGCCAATCGCCATGCCGAAGCCACCGGCATTCAACCTCTGCTTGAAAGGATACCGCCAGAACATATTTTGCGGGTAGGAAACGAAGTAAGGATTGAAGGTGGCGATGTAATGCCCTGGAATGAGGTGATTTTTGTGGGTTATTCTGAGGATGAGGACTTTAAAAAATACAAAGTGAGCCGCACCAACAAGGAAGGCGTGGCCTTTTTGCGCGATCATTTCTCCCATCGCACTGTGCATGCTTTCGAGCTGGTAAAATCGGATACCGACCCCAAAAACAATGCCCTGCATCTCGACTGTTGTTTTCAACCCATTGGCACCGGTCAGGCTATCATATACCGGGGAGGTTTTAAAAACAGTGCTGATGTGGATTTTCTGGTGAATTATTTCGGTGAGGAAAACATCATTGATATTGACCAGGAGGAAATGTATAATATGTACGCCAATGTTTTTTCCATTTCACCCGAAGTGATTGTCTCCTGTCGTTCGTTTACCCGCCTCAACCGCGAACTGGCACGCAGGGGTTTTACGGTGGAGACCGTAGAATATGATGAAATTGCCAAAATGGAAGGCTTGTTACGTTGTTCAACTATGCCCATAATCCGCGATTGACCATGACCCGCCAACTTACTTCCACCCTGATGATGGTACGTCCGGCCTCGTTTATGCTCAACACCCAGACGGCCGTTAACAACTACTATCAAAAAGCCATTGCCGGTCTTACCCCGGGCCGGGCACAGGAGCAGGCGCTGGCTGAGTTCGATGCCTTTGCGCAAAAGCTCGAAGAAAACGACATTGAGGTAATCATGGTGCAGGATACCCCTGACCCCGAAACACCCGATGCCATTTTTCCCAACAACTGGGTGTCGTTTCATCATGACGGCAGCCTGGCGCTCTACCCCATGTATGCCCCCAACAGGCGCCAGGAGCGCAGGGCCGATATCAACGATATTCTGGCTGGTTATGGCTTTGACATCACCCGGGTGGTTGATTTTACCCATTTTGAGAAGAAAAATAAATTTCTGGAAGGTACCGGTAGTATGATTCTCGACCGCGACAACCATATCGTTTATGCCGCCTTGTCGGAGCGCACCCATCCCGATGTACTGCAGGCTTTTTGTGAGGAATTCAGCTATACACCGGTTACGTTCCGGGCCCTGCAAACGGTGGGCAATGAGCGCCTGCCTATCTATCATACCAATGTGATGATGTGCCTGACCGACAAGCTAGCGGTAGTATGCCTGGACAGCATAGATGACGAGGGTGAGCGCCAGGAATTGGTAGCTAGCCTGGAAAAAACCGGTAAGACCATCGTGCCGATTAGCGAAGAGCAGGTGAATCATTTTGCCGGCAATATGCTTGGAGTAAAAAGCCGTAGTGGAGAAGCTTGTATGATTATGTCGCAGGCTGCGCTCGATTCGCTCACTCCAGACCAAAAAGCTACTATCGAAGCTGATTACCGGATTATTGCCAGTCCCCTGACGACCATCGAAGCGCTGGGTGGCGGTAGCGCCCGCTGTATGCTGGCTGAGATATTTTTACCAAAGAAATAACTGCTATGTTCGATATTCAACAAGCGCTTATACAGGACATCACCACCTCTTTTGAGGCGGTTTTCGGGCAGGCACCTGGTGCGTTGACCCTGCAGCCTACCCGCAAAGATTTTGCCGGCCATTATACGCTGGTGATGTTTCCGTTTCTGAAAATCACCAGACAGAGCCCGGAAGACAGCGGCCGGCAGTTGGGCGAGCATCTGCAGCAGCACAGTAAGCTGGTGGCCGCCTATAATGTGGTAAAGGGCTTTTTGAATATTGAGGTGGCCGACAATGCCTGGCTGCGGTTGGCCAATGACCTGAACCAGACGCCCGGTTTCGGTTTTACACCTCCTACAGGCGAGGAGATGATGGTTGAGTTTTCTTCGCCCAATACCAACAAACCCCTTCACCTGGGGCACCTGCGTAACAATTTTCTGGGTTACTCGGTGGCGCTCATCCTGGAGGCCGGGGGCACCAAGGTACATAAGGTACAGATTATCAACGACCGCGGTATTCATATTTGCAAGTCGATGCTGGCTTGGCAGAAGTTTGGCCGGGGCGAGACGCCCGCCACCACCGGTATCAAGGGCGATAAGCTGGTAGGCAACTACTATGTGCGCTTTGAGCAGGAATACAAAAAGCAGGTGGCCGACTTGGTGGCGCAGGGTATGCCGGAGGAAACAGCTAAAAAAGAGGCACCTCTCATGCAGGAAGCGCAGGAGATGCTGCGTAAGTGGGAGCAGCGCGACCCGGAGGTATATGCCTTGTGGCAGCAGATGAATAGCTGGGTATATGAGGGCTTTGCAGAGACCTACCGTACTATGGGGGTAAGCTTCGATAAGCTATACTATGAATCGGACACCTACCTGTTGGGTAAGGAAGAAGTGCTGAAAGGACTGCAGGAGGGCATCTTTTACCAAAAAGAAGACGGTTCGGTGTGGGTTGACCTGACTGACGAAGGCCTGGATCATAAACTGCTGCTGCGCGCTGACGGCACCTCGGTGTATATGACGCAGGATATCGGTACGGCCATCCAGCGTTTTAAAGATTTTCCCAACATCAAAGGGCAAATCTATACGGTGGGCAATGAGCAGGACTATCATTTTAAGGTACTGTTTTTGATACTGAAAAAACTAGGCTATGCCTGGGCCGACCATTGTTATCATCTTAGTTACGGCATGGTAGACCTGCCCAGCGGCAAGATGAAATCGCGCGAGGGTACGGTTGTAGATGCTGATGACCTGATGGCGGACATGTTTGCCACTGCCGAGCGCCATACCCGTGAATTGGGCAAGATCGAAGGCTTTAGTGAAGAAGAGGCACAAAAGCTCTACCGCATCCTGGGTCTGGGGGCGCTGAAGTTTTTCCTGCTCAAGGTAGATCCGCGCAAGCGTATCCTGTTTAATCCCGAAGAATCCATTCAGTTTCAGGGCAATACCGGTCCGTTTATCCAATATACCCATGCACGCATTATGTCTATCCTGAAGCGGGCAGCCCAGGAAAAGATAGATGGCGGAGCAGCTCTGTCGGAAGATGTTGCCCTTAGCGAAGTGGAGCGCGAAGGGATCAAGCTGGTGTCGGAATTTGGCTTGCGGGTGCAGGAGGCGGCAGAAGAGTACTCACCGGCCGTCATCGCCCAGTATGTATATGAACTGGCCAAGGAGTACAACCGCTTTTATGCCGAATGCCCGATTTTTGCCGAGGAAGATAGTAGTAAGAAGCATTTCAGAGTAGTGTATTCACGGTTGGTGGCCGATGTCATCAGGCGGGCGATGGGACTGCTGGGCATTGAAGTACCCGAACAAATGTAAGATGATGAGAAAGCTGGGGTATGCAGGAATATTGTGGCTGACCGTGGTAAGTGCCTGCGGTTTTAACAAGACCGTAAGCCGACCGCAGGATGCCGCCCGCCCGACCGTGAGCATTTACAGTTTTAAAATGCCTGATATCAAGGGCGATACGGTTGATTTCGCTCGTTTCCGGGGCAAGAAGCTGTTACTGGTCAATACGGCTTCCGAGTGCGGCTTCACCCCACAGTATGCCGACTTGCAGAAGCTGCATGAACTGCATGGTGACAGGGTGACCATTCTGGGGTTTCCGGCCAATGACTTCGGTGGCCAGGAGCCCGGTAGCAATGAGGAGATTGCCGGTTTTTGCCAGGAAAATTACGGTGTTGACTTTTTGATGTTTAGTAAGATATCGGTCAAGGGCGAACAAATGGCGCCTTTGTATAAGTGGCTGACCGACAAGTCGCTGAACGGCTGGAATGACCAGGCACCCAATTGGAACTTTTGCAAATACCTGGTCAATGAAGAAGGGGAGTTGGTTAAGTTTTATGCATCGGGTATCAACCCGATGGGGGATGAGATGTTGCACGATATTTTACAATAAGCCATGCCGGTAAAAGCCTGGATCAGTGCCCTGCGTCTGCGTACCCTGCCACTGGCCTTATCGAGTATTCTGATGGGCAGTATATTGGCGGCAGCTCACGGCTATTTTAGCTGGCCGGTGTTTGGCTGGGCGGTGCTTACCACCATCCTGCTGCAGATACTCTCCAACCTGGCCAATGACTATGGCGATACTCATCACGGGGCCGACAGCCACCAGCGCATTGGCCCGCAGCGGGCCGTGCAATCGGGCGCCATAACGCCACAAGCCATGCAGCGGGCAATCGTATTGTTTGCTTTCTTGTCGCTGCTGGCCGGTTTGCAGCTTATCAGCACGGCTTTCGGCTGGGGTAGCCGGTATTTCTACTTGTTTTTGGGGCTGGGGCTGATAAGTATAGCGGCTGCTTATACCTATACGGCCGGGGCTCGCCCTTACGGCTATGCCGGCCTGGGCGATCTGGCTGTGCTTCTCTTTTTCGGCCTGGTGGGCGTAGGGGGTAGTTATTTTTTGTTCAGCCAGCATTTCGATTGGCCGGTGCTGGCACCTGCTGTGGCGGTAGGGGCGCTGGCTACTGGGGTGCTCAATATCAATAACCTGCGCGATGCGCTGTCTGACCGCCAGGCCGGTAAACGTACCATACCGGTGCGCTGGGGCCACCGGGCAGCTATAGTCTATCATATTGCGCTGCTGTTGACGGCCATCATAGCTGCCGGTGGCTATTTGTGGTACAGCGGAGTAGGGTCAAACGTCTTATGGTGGCTGCCGGCCGTAGGGCTGTTGGTTGTCAATGGCATACGGGTAGCCCGCACCCGGCCGGAGCAGTTGGACCCCAACCTGCGCCAACTGGCTATGGCTACCCTGTTGTTTGTCTTGCTGTTTGGGGTGGCGCTGTTGGTTTAGACCACGACAAAAGGGCTTCGTCTTGAGTTACATGTTTCAAGATAATCACCCATCCCCGCTTCCCTGCATTTCCACTTTTCCACTTTCCCGCTTTTCCACATTCCCGCTTTTCCACATTTCCGCTTGGCGCCCTTAGCGGTTAAGATTACAGACTGCAGATTGATGATTTAAAAAATTAGATTTTGTCTGCCTTTAGTCATCCGCCCTCTGACCTCTGACCTCAGCCTTCAGTCC
>WFNR01000033.1 GCA_015488485.1 Cyclobacteriaceae bacterium
ACATTCAAATACCTGGAAGAAATAGGTGAGCTGGGCGAGCTGACCGATGTAGATGATTATTTGCCCGATAATGAACAGCCATGAAGTACCTGGAGGAATATCGCGATCCCAAACTGGCACGCCAGTACCTGGATGAGATAAAAAAAACGGTTACCAGACCGTGGTCGATTATGGAGGTATGCGGTGGCCAGACGCACAGCCTGGTCAAGAACGGTATCCTGGAGATGCTGCCCGGTGAGATTACCATGGTGCACGGCCCGGGCTGTCCGGTGTGTGTTACCCCGCTGCACCTTATAGATAAGGCGGTGCACCTGGCTCTGCATGAAGGTGTTATCCTTTGCTCTTTTGGCGATATGATCAGGGTGCCGGGCTCGGAGATGAGCCTGCTCGAGGCCAAGGCTGCCGGTGCCGATGTGCGGGTGCTGTATTCACCCCTGGAGGCCGTTAAGATAGCCGCTGAAAATCCCGATCGCCAGGTGGTCTTTTTTGCCGTGGGTTTCGAAACCACCGCTCCGGCCAATGCCTTGTCGGTGATTGATGCAGCCCGTAGAGGACTTGACAACTATGCCATTCTGGCCTCGCATGTGCTGGTGCCGCCAGCCATTGAAGCCATTATGGAAGACGAAGAAAGCAATATTGACGGCTTTCTGGCGGCCGGCCATGTGTGTACCATCATGGGTACCTTTGAGTATTACCCGCTGGTGGAGCGCTTTAAGGTGCCGATAGTGGTTACCGGTTTTGAGCCGCTGGATATCCTGCAAGGCATCCTGATGGTGGTACGCCAACTGGAGCAGGGGCGGGCCGAGGTAGAAAACCAATATGCCCGTATTGTACGCGAGGAGGGTAATCCCGAGGCACAAAAGATGATCTTCGAGGTATTTGAAGTAACCGACCGCCTGTGGCGTGGCATGGAAATCATCCCCATGAGCGGCTATCGTGTCAAGAACAAATATGCCGCTTTTGATGCCACCCGTAAGTTTACCGTTGACCTGGAAGAAGCCGAAGAGAACCAGCGCTGCATAGCCGGAGAGATTATGAAAGGCATAAAAAAACCCTATGAGTGCCCTGAGTTTGGCAAAGGCTGCAAGCCTACCAATCCGCTGGGAGCGCCTATGGTAAGCAGCGAGGGCGCTTGTGCCGCCTATTTCCATTATGCCGGCATGGTGGAGCAATAGGCTATGAAAATACTTTTTCTTACCACTTCGTTCAACGGCATGGCACAGCGCCTGTGGCTGGAGCTGGACCGCCTCAACCACGAGGTGCGCGTACAAACCGGCACCGACCCGCAGGCGATGATTAGTGCCGCTACTGCTTTCCGCCCTGATCTGGTGCTGGCGCCATACCTTACCGCCCGCATACCGGCTGCTATCTGGCAGCAGTACCTGTGCTGGGTGGTACACCCCGGTGTGCCCGGTGACCGGGGTGCATCGTCACTCGACTGGGCCATACTGGAAGACAAGCCGCAGTGGGGCGTAAGCCTGATAGAGGCGGTGGAGAAAATGGATGCCGGGCCGCTATGGGCACATGCCGGCTTTGCCATGCGCCCGGTAAGCAAGGGCGAGCTTTACCGCCATGAGGTGGTGCAGGCCGCCAGTCGCTGTGTGCTGTCCGCCCTCAAGCAGTTGCAGGCCGGTAAGCAGCCGGCCGCTCCCCCGCCCGGCCGCTGGCGCAGAAAAACCACCCAGGCCGATTTTGCCTTTGACTGGCAGGAGCCGGCCATGCAGATTATCAGAAAAATAAGAGCAGCCGATAGCAGCCCGGGGGTACGTATCCGTCTGCTGGGTAAGCCGTACTTTGCCTTTGGGGCGCACCCGGAAGAGCGCCTGCACGGAGAGCCGGGCACCATCCTGGCCCAGCGCGACCAGGCCGTTTGCCTGGCTGCTGGCGAGGCGGCCGTATGGCTCACACACCTCAAGCCCGACCAGCCGGAGGTCATTAAATTACCGGCTGTCATGGCGCTGGGTGAGGCAGCCGATCATATTCAAGTCGATGAACTTAGCCCTTTTGCCGAGCCTGATTATGCCACCTGGCAGGAGATCCGCTTTCGCCAGGAAGAGGAGGTAGGCTATTTGCATTTCGACTTTTACAATGGCGCTATGAGTACCGGCCAGTGCAGGCGGTTATTAGAGGCTTTTAAAGAAGCACAGAAGAAAGTACGCCTGCTGGTGCTGATGGGCGGTCGCGATGTATGGTCAAACGGCATCCACCTGAATGTAATTGAACAGGCAGCCGATCCGGCAGAGGAGTCGTGGCAGAATATCAACGCCCTGAATGATCTGATTAAGGAAATCATTACTGCCACCGACCATTTTATCATCAGCGCCATGCAGGGCAATGCCGGTGCCGGAGGGGTGGCGTTGGCCCTGGCAGCCGACAAGGTGCTGGCGCGCGATGGCATTGTGCTTAACCCACATACCCGCAATATCGGGCTGTATGGCTCGGAGTACTGGACCTACCTGCTGCCCAGGCGTATAGGTATTGACAAAGCCCGTAAATTTACCGAAGAGTGCCTGCCCTGGGGCGTGGCCCTGGCCAAAGAGATAGGGTTGATTGACGACTACCAGGGCGACACGGTGGCCGACTTCAATGCTTTTGTGCGGCAGCAGGCGCAGCGCATTGTAAATCTGCCATATTTCGACAAGCTGCTGCAGGCCAAGCAATTTCAGCGTAAGCGGGATGAGATGAACAAGCCATTGGCCGACTACCGGGCCGAAGAGCTGGCACAGATGCGGCTTAACTTTTTTGAAAACAACTGGCATTATCATGAAAAGCGCTACAATTTCGTGCACAAAATAGCCAATGAGCAAGCCAGCGACCTCACCGACCTTTACCGCAGCCGCAGGCAGATTTATCGCAGGCGCAAGTGGGAATCAATAGAATATAAGGAGCCGCCTGCCGGCTAAGGATTATGGAGTTGACAACACTAGGCGAATCGGTTTCCGAGGCCCGGATTTTCCGGGGTGCCGCTGCCCGCCCGTTTCTGGCGCCACGCGGTGTATTTGTAGCCGGCAGTAAGCTTTTTGTAGCTGATACCGGCCAGAACAGGGTCTTTGTATGGTCTGCCATTCCTACCGGAGAATTTGCCGATCCGCAAGTAATACTCGGTCAGCAAGCGCTCACTGCGGTTGGGCGCAATGCAGCCGGAGCAGTTGGAGCCGATACCTTGCACTATCCATCAGGGGTGTGGTCCGATGGTCAGCGTCTGATAGTAGCCGATGCCTGGAACCACCGGGTACTGATATGGCAGCAGTTGCCAAAACATCATGCCCAACCGGCCGATGTAGTGCTGGGGCAGCCGGATTTTACCTCCAACCAGCCCAATGTAAAAGGCATAGGAACCGCCCCCGATGCCCGCACCCTTAACTGGCCGTATGGTGTTTTTTCGGATGGTCAGCGGCTCTGGATTGCCGATACCGGCAATCGTAGGGTGTTGTTTTATGAGGAAATACCGGATAAGAATTTTACTCCGGCCACGGCCGTCATCGGCAAAACCGGATTTACCAGCCGAGATTATCAAAACCATGAGCCTGTCTGGCCATATGCTGTCAAGGTACGCCCCGATGGCGCCATGGCGGTGGCCGACACTCAGTTTTACCGGGTGCTGCTTTGGTATGATTACCGCCAGGCCTTTAGCCGGCCGGCAGATGTCATCATCGGCCAGCCGGATTTTGACAGTTGCGGCCAAAACCAGTATGGCCTGACACCGGCAGCACATACGCTCAACTGGACATACGATGCCTGTTTCTATCGTGAGGGTTTGCTGGTGAATGATACCGGCAACAGCCGCATATTATATTTTGCACAATTGCCTGAAAAGAATAATCAGCCGGCTGATGTGGTAATCGGTCGCCCTGATTTTACTACGGGTAGTGAATACAGCGAAACCTTGCTGGGCACCGATAAGGCCTTGTACTGGCCGTTTGCCATTATTACCTCCGGCAACAAATTGATAATTGCCGATACCGGTAACCACCGGTTGGTACTGGCTACCCTACATATTTAGATATATCCAGTAGCTGCCGATAACCACGGCAAACAGCCCTCCGGCCAAGCGGATACCATTGAGGAAGAGCGGATGGTGCTCTTCGCGGGTGTAGGTTACGATGCGGCCAAGCACCAGGGCGTAGGCACCCATGGCCAGCACCGAGCCGATGGCAAAGCCGGCAATGTATTGGCCTACCGCCATTTTGGTAGGCAGTGCCAGGGCCGGCAGCAGCAACAGGAAGTGGGCGATGCCGGCCAGGCCGTGAATAAGTCCAATGCCAAAAGAAGAAAAAATGTTTTGCTTTACCGGCTCATCATGGTGGTGCTGGTGATGACTTTCGTGGTTGTGCCGGTGCTTATGTATGTGTATGTAGGGCTGACCGTTGACATGGATATGCGGATGGTTGTGTTCACGCTGGTCGTGAAAGATGCGGTAAAAGGCCCACAGCCCCACACCAATCAGGATGATGCCCACTATCTGCTCGCTATAGGCCGAGATGGCATCTACCGGGATAAGCTCCTTGAACAACAGCATCAGCACCCCGATAAGCAGCATGCCTGTGGTGTGCCCTACGCCCCAGGCAATACCTATTTTCCAGGCTTTGCGTTTGCTTTCAATCACCAGCGGGCTTACTGCCGCCAGGTGGTCGGGGCCGCTGATAACGTGCAGCATGGCTGCCAAAATACCGGCCGGTAATACAAAATCACCCATTGGTCAAAGCTAATAAATTTATCCCTGAAAATTCAGATGAATTTTCAGGGTTATCCGGCTTTACACAGTCTGACTCAGCATAAACCCCTGCCGTTATAAACTCAGAAACTCCATTTCAGGCGGATATAGAGGGCTTTCGACAAGGCATCGTAGCTACCACGCTGGTTGTCGCCCCAAAAGAACTGCCCAACCAGATCGAAATAGGGGTTTTTGCACCAATGAATAAGTGAGAAGTCGGCAAAATAGCTATTGGCAGTTACAAATGTTCCCGGCTACAACTAATAGACAGATCTAGATGCGCAAAGGCTTTGTACCAGGCCTTCAGATGGGCGTTTCGCCCGAAATGGGCACGGTGAAACTACCACGATTTGATAACTGTATAATACTGTTAACTTGCAGGTGCTGCGCGAAAGGAAACGAAAAACGAGGTACCTTTATCCGGGTTGTTTTCACACCAAACTTTACCGTTCATGGCTGTTACATATTTTTTTACAATAGAAAGGCCAATGCCTGTAGAAGTTTCTCCGGCCGTAGGTCTGGCCGATAATTTTTTGTATTGGCTGAATAACTGTTTTTTATCTGCCTCGGTAATCCCCGGCCCCTCATCGGCCACTTGCACTTCTACCCTGCCTTTTGACTGGCGGCAGTTTATAGTCACGGTAGTGTTTAACTGCGAAAACTTTAGGGCATTGGAAACCAGGTTTTCCAGTATTTGAATCAAGTAGTTTTTATCCAGGAGCACCCAGACAGGTTGCTTGCTTGGGTTAAAGACCAGACGAATATTTTTGTCGGCAGCCAATGATTTAAAGTTGGTTATTACCAGTTCGATAACTGCATTTATATCAAAGTGCTCGTTTTTTAGCTCAATTACACCCGATTCGATAGCATTGATATCTAGCACCCGGGTTACCATGGCACGCAAACGCTCTACCGACAAGTCGATTAACGACATATTTTCCTTTGTTTCGGGTTTTATAGACGTGTCGGTTAATGTAATTACATTCAGCAGTCCTTTTATTTGGTTAAGTGGGCTGCGTAAATCATGCGAAACAATGGCAATCAGTTCGTTTTTTTCCTGATTAAGCCGAATGAGTTCTTTATTTTTTGTGGCCAGTTCTTTGGTTTTATCGGCAAGTTCAGACGTTCGTGCTACGATCTGCCTTTCCAACAACTGCTTTTGTTTTTTAATGTTGCGCAACCTTAGCTTATAGGTGGTAATAACAGCAAGAATAAAAGCTATTAGAACGAATATTCTAAAAGTAGAGGTCAGCCACCAGGGTGTTTTAACCAAAACGGCTATTTGGTCGCCCCTGGTATTCCAAACGCCATCATTATTGGCAGCAATTACCTTAAACACATACCTGCCCGGAGGAACATTGGTGTAATGCGCTGTTCTGTTTGTTCCGGCTTCAATCCAGTCTTTATCAAAGCCTACCAACCTGTACTTATAGGAATTGGCAGCCGGGTTAGTATAATTTAACGCCACAAAATCGAACGAAAAATAACCTTGATCCGGCTCTAGTACCAAATAGTTGTCGTACTCCGGCAGCGAATCGAGTGTGGTGCCGGGGGCAGCCTTTAAGGGCTTGTTAAACAAACTTACCCGGGTAATATGCACAGGTGGCACAAAGGGGTTGGGCTTAAAGTTATCCGGATAAAACGAAACTACTCCCTGGGTTCCGCCAAAAAACATTTGGCCATCAGGTGTTTGCATGTATGCCCCCGAGTTAAACTCACCGGCAAACAAGCCGTCTTTCGCCCCATAGTTGGTAAATGTTTCGGTAGCTGGGTTGAACATGGAAATTCCGGCATTATGACTCATCCATAAATTTCCTTGCTTATCAGCTAAAATGCCATACAAAGCCGGGTTGCTCAACCCTTTGGCCCGTGAATAATGGGTAAAGGTTTGAGTATCCGGATGAAACCGGTCAAGCCCGCCTCCATAAGTGGCTACCCATATCCGGTTGTTTTTATCAGGATACACATGCGATACTCCGTTATTGGCCAGACTGGCCGGGTTTTCAGCATTATGATCATAGTGCTTAAATTCGTTGGTTTCGGGGTTAAATACATCGAGGCCCGAAGCATACAGCCCGATATAGAATAGCCCTTCCTTATCTTGTGCTATCGACCAGGTGTCGTTTACGGATAGTTTGCTATTGGCCGTAGTATAGCTTGTTATTTTTCCGTTACTATCTAACTTGCGCAGACCGGAAAAGGTACAAAACCAAATATTAGCCTGCCTATCTTCATAAATTTGGTTAATACTGACGGGCGTAACGCTGCCCGGTACGGCCAGGTTTGCCGGGGCAAAGGTATTGCGGGCCCTGTTAAACAAATATGCCCCTGTATTACGGGTACCCACCCAAAACCGGTGCTGACTGTCTTCAAACAATGCCCTTATACTATTATCGTATAAACCATACACAGCAGCATTCGTGGTGGTATAATGTATAATCTTGCCGGTTTTAGTGTCTATACGGGCGAGACCATTGTTGTATGATGCTACCCACACATTACCAAACGAATCCTTATAGACTGCATAGGTATTGTTATCGGTCAGCAGGTTGGTATTAACCGAAGAATTACGGTAATACAAAAACTTACGTTGGCTGGCATTCATCTTGTGCAGTCCTACGCGCAAGCCCACCCAGGTGTTGCCGGCATTATCCTGGTATAACGCCCGCACATTAGGGTGGTTTACCTCCAGGGTAGTGAAGGTAAAATCGTGCAGACTTAAACGGTTCAGGTATCCTCCTTTTGTGCCTACCAGCAGCGAAGAAGCATCTGGTTGCAAGAGGGTGAAAATATTATTGCTGCTTAACGACTTCGGGTTGCCCGGTTGATGAGCAAAAACTTGTGTGTGGCCGGTGGCTCTGTTTAGTTTAATCAACCCCCTGCCAAACACGCCTACCCAAAAATTGCCGACATCATCTTCAAGGATAGCACGTACATACCCCAGCTTGTAATTGGTAAACGAATCAGAACCAGGGTTGTACTTACTCAAGCCGCGACCGGTACCTACCCAAAGAACCCCTTCCTTATCCTGATACAAGCAAAACACATCGTCTGATAAGAGGGAGGTGCTATCAGCCGGCCGATGCTTAAACCGCTGAAACCTGCCGATAGCAGGGTCTAGTCTATTCAGACCGCCCCCACGGGTAGCTACCCAAACCATACCTTGGTTATCTACCAATACATTGCGGGTACGATCGTAACTTAGCGAGGTGCTATCACCCGGCTTGTGCCGGTAGCGAAAAAAACGACCCGAAGTGATTTCATATTTATTAAGACCTCCACCCCGGGTAGCAATCCAAATATTGCCATCAGCATCGCCCGCCAGGCCTAAGATATAATTGTCACTTAAACTGACGCTATCATACTCCTCTGAACGATAGACAGTAAAAGAATAGCCATCGAAACGATTCAGACCATCCTGGGTGCCAAACCACATGTAGCCCAGTGTATCCTGAAAAATGCAATTAATGGAATTTTGAGACAGTCCGGCTTCGTTGGCATAATAATCCATGGTGTAGGATTGCACCTGCCCTTGGGCATTTATGCCGGCCCACCACAAAAAAATGCTTATTAAGCTAAGTTTTAATCGCATAAAACAGAGTTAGTTAATCGAAAAAAATATATCAATTATACGATATTACGAGCGCAAAAACCAACCAAAAGTTGCCCAGCATACAAAATCCCTTAATAATGATATTTTAGTAATTTGCTATATAATTTTTTGAACCTGAAAAGAATAATGGACAAACTCCTTATTAGTCTGATAAACTCAAAAGCTCCATTTCAGGCGGATATACAGCGCTTTTGATAGGGCATCGTAACTACCACGCTGGTTGTCGCCCCAAAAGAACTGTCCAACCAGATCGAGGTCGAGGTTTTGTACCAGTGAATAAGTGAGATAGGGATTGACAAAGAAGCTATTGGTGCCCGGAAAGGGCATCAGTGCCAGGCCGCCATAGAGCAGGGGGGTAAACTGGTAGTTGGCCTGCACAAAGGCCGACCAGGGGTAGGGCGACAGGTCGCGTACGGTAAACTCGCTGTAGCGCTGGCCGATAGCGGCTGCCAGGATGTTGCCATCGTAGCTGCCGGCCGAGTTGTACATAATGGAGCCGTTCAGGTAGAGTGAGTTCTGAAAGGAATAATCTACCGAGATAGCCGCCAGCAGCAGTGTGCTGTAGCGTGCCGACTCCTTGATACGCTGGCCGTTGCTATCCAATACATAGTCTCCGGTAAGCGGGTTGCGCAGGTAGTTGGTATTGGCCGGAGTTTCTACAATAGGGATAAAATATGTAACCTCTCCTTTAAAACCGGCTTGCCCCAGGCTGCCGGCCCAGCCGCTACCCAGGGCCAGGTCGCCCTGCGCCATGCCACCCAGCAGTTGTATGTCGTAGCTTTTTTTGTTGAACTTATACATGGCGGCCGCCACCCAGGTGTCGTAGCTATCGGCCAGCTTGGCGGCAACCTCCATGCTGCCGGCCACCCCGGTGTAGTAGGTGAGGCGCAGGGCATCGCTGCCCGGGCGCTCCTCGTAGTCGAAATCGAAATATGAGTAGGCATTGAACAAATCGTTGGGGTTCCAGGCCAGGTTGATGCCCCAATTGATGCGCTGCCGCCCCAGTTTCACTTCCCAGTCGTCCTTGGCCCATTGCACATAAAGCCGGTCGATCATCAGGTTGAGCAAGACATTTTCGTTGTCAATGGCATTCCAGGAGAGGTCGAAAAAATCGTTGTTGCTGTCTACAAACTCGTTGTAGTTGGGGATGTTTTTTACCGTAGCACCGGTAAGCAGGCGGTTGCGCACTTCCAGTACGGCCGTCAGGTTGTCGGTCGGGTACCATGTCAGGTTCAGGCGGTTATGCACCAGGTTGTCGAACCACAGGGTGTCGCCCAGATAGGGGCTCCAGCTCAAGGTTGACATATTCTTCAGGTAGCCACGCAAGGCCCACTTGCTTTCTTTGTCCTGGCCGGAAGCTATCAGGATGCTGCCGGCCCACAGGGTTAGCATCAGCAGTAGTTTAGCGTACCTCATCGGCAATCACTTTACCGTCTTCCAGAGTGATAACCCTACGGGCTTTGTCGATCACCCGCTGGTCGTGGGTGGAGAACACAAAGGTGGCCTGCTCTTCGCGGTTCATGCGGGCCATCATGTCGAGCAGGTTGGTGGTTGATTTGGAGTCGAGGTTGGCAGTAGGCTCATCGGCCAGGATTACCCGCGGTCGCGAGGCCAGCGCCCGCGCTACGGCCACCCGCTGCTGTTGCCCGCCCGACAACTCGGAGGGACGCAAATCGGCCTTATCGGCTATGTCCATCTGCTGCAGCAACTCCAGGGCACGTTGCTCACGGGTGGCTTTCGGTTGCTTTTGCAGCAGCATGATAAACTCCACATTCTCCTTGTTGGTAAGCACGGGTATCAGGTTGTAGGCCTGAAAGACAAAACCAATGTGCCACAGACGGAATTTAATCAGGTCTTTGTCGGACATGCCTGTGATATCTGTGCCGGCTACTTCTACGGTGCCGCTGGTAGGGTGGTCGAGGCCGCCCAGGATGTTGAGCAAGGTGGTTTTGCCACAGCCCGAGGGGCCGACAATGGCAGTGAACTCGCCTTCTTCGATAGACAGCGACACTCCGTTGAGGGCCGGTACGGGCACGGCCGTATTGGTGTAGGTCTTAAAGATATCCTTAGCTTTGATTACGTTCATGGCTTAAATTTTATGTAAGGCTTCTACCGGATTTAATCGTATGGCTTTGCGGGCCGGATAGATAGCGGCCAGCAAAGCGGTAATAAACACCCCGATGGTGATGATGAGGTATGCTTGCGGGGCCACGTATGGGTAGAGGATGGAAGAGAGGCCGAAAGAGGATAGCCCTTCGGAGTATTTAGTCAGATCCAGCCCCTTATCGGCATAGTAGCTTATTGTTGTCCACCCGAGCAGCAGGCCCAACGGTGCCCCGGCCAGGCCCAGCATGACGGTTTCGATCATGATCATACCGAATATCTTTTTCTTGCTCATACCTACGGCCATCAACATACCCAACTCACGAAGGCGCTCCAATACGGCCATCAGCATGGTATTGACAATGCCGAAGATTAGCGCGGTGAGGATAACACCCATGAGCAAATAGAGCATGTTACCATATAAATCATTCATTACAGCCAGGTCAGGGGCAATTTCTTTCCAGGTCTCTATCAGGTCTTCAGGGTAGGCCGCCTGGTAGCGCTGCTCCAGCTCTTGCAGATTGGCTCGCGGCCGGGCGAGGATGGCTATTTCGTGCACCTGTTCGCCCAAACCGAGCAGGGGCTGCAGGTCTTGCTGGCGCACAAACACATAGCGCTCATTGAGGGCTACCGAGCTGCTCTTGACAATGCCGGCCACCCGAAAGGCGGCTGCCGTGATATTGCCGTGCGCATCATTAAAAGTGAGCACCACCTTGGAGCGTACCTTTACCCCCAGGTTTTCGGCCAGTTTGGCCCCCAACAGCAGAGGATTGCGTTTGATGCCGGTAAAATAACCGCCCTCTGCCACCAATGAATCCAGCCGCGTGACTGCCGCTTCACGCTCGGGTATTACGCCCCGAATCTGTATGCCGGCAGCCTTGCGGGTAGAAGAGATCATACCGGTTACCAACGTACGGTCGGTAGCAGCCTGTACCTCGGGCCACTTGCTTACGGCAGCCGTTTTGTCATGGCCATTCGGGATGTAGTATTTGATGTCGAAATCGTTTTTAAACTGTGGATGGTGCACCTGAATATGTGAAATATCGTGGTTGATAACGTTGGCCATATAGCCAACAATAAAACCGTTCTCGAAGCCGGTAGCGAACAAGAGTGCCCATACTCCCACGGTTACGGAGCCCATTACTACCAGGCTGCGGCTGCGGCTGCGCCAGATATTTTTCCAGGCCAGTCTAAGCAACATAGCGGAGTGGGTTACAGGTTAAATATTTTGTCTTGCTCATCTTCTTTTCCATTATAAAGCATC
>WFNR01000034.1 GCA_015488485.1 Cyclobacteriaceae bacterium
AGTCCATTGGCGTGTAAGAAAAAAGTACACTCAATATTGATAATTTTGTGCTAAAAAATCAAGCATAATAGTTTAATTATCAATCCATTACAGCAATAAATCTCTAATGACGGCCATTAGAGATTTTTTCTAATGACAATTCTGGGTTAAAACAACAAAAAGGCTCATTAAAGCCGGTGATGATTTTACTGACTGCTTACTGTTTAGCAGAGAGTCTTTTTGTTTACTTGTATTTTGGCCATGCCGATATTAGTGTTGAAAATTATTTATTTCAGGCCACCCTACCCGGTATTTCGGAAGAGATCATTTACAGAGGTTTTTATTTGGGCGT
Organism: Cyclobacteriaceae bacterium; assembly: GCA_015488485.1. GTDB lineage: Bacteria > Bacteroidota > Bacteroidia > Cytophagales > Cyclobacteriaceae > S012-113. Next base: position 332 of record WFNR01000034.1, read on the forward strand.
GTTAAATCAAATTTTTCCACGCAAAAAGCATGTTCTTAATGTACAGGTGGGATATGGCGCAATAGTAGTAACCATTCTGTTTGCGTTGGTACACGGAATGGATATTTCCAGGCACTTTGAAATAGTTTTTCATCCGCTGAACATGGTGATACCTTTCTTGTTTGGCGTAGTGGTGGTTTGGGTAAGGGAAAAAACAGGCAGTGTGCTGATACCGGTAATTTTTCATAATATCACTAATGTACTGGGGGCTTTGATTATGCATTTAAAGTAAGATATAAGAGCAATATATGACACCCTTCATACTACGGATAGTCCCCGGCCGACATTCAAGGAACTGTAAGTTAATTTCGGTTTTGTTAAGCGGTGCAATGCAAAACAGAAAGCGGGGCATAAACTTATCATTTGCCGGGTTTCTCCAGCATGATAAACATTTCATTGCCGGCCCGTGGTTTGATGGAGTTATAACAGGGCTCAAAAATCTTAAAACGGAATAAATCCCTGAAGTACTCCTCATATTCCGCTGCCGTACCGCCAAAAGGCGGGCCCTGTTTGTCGAATTCCACATTAAATAGCACCCCTACCAGCTTACCCCCGGGTACCAGCAGGTCGTGCATTTTACGGGCATAATCGGGGCGCTGGGCCGGGTCGAGGGCACAAAAGAACGTTTGCTCCAGTATGAGATCGTAAGCGCCTTGATGAGCAAAGAAATCACCGTGCACAAAGGCCGTATCGGGCCAGGTCGGGCACTGCGGCCGCAGCGCTGCCAAAGGCTCAGGCGAAATATCGATAACCTGCACCTGCGTAAAACCCTTGTCGTGCAGGTAGCGTACCTCATGCCCATAACCACAGCCCGGCACCAGAATACGCAGCGATTTGTCGCTAAGCTGATCGATATAGGTCTTGATCGGAGTGGTTACCGCTCCGGCATCCCAGCCGGTTTGTTGCTGGCGGTAGCGCTCCGACCAAAATGTTTCATCCAGTTTCATCCTACTAGCAAAATGTGGTAATCACACAAAGAAAGGATATTTTTGCCAGAGTAAAACCAAATAAAAAAGATGACCGACAAACCCTTACCCCAACAACCGGTTGGCGATGATAAGAAAGCGAAGCCCATTTGGCTATTCGTAACCATTGTGCTGGTAATTCTGCTGGCCGTTAAGTTCGTGCTCGACTACAACGAGAAAAAAGAGCTGCAGGAATACTACCAGACAGAACTTACCGAAGCACAGGAAAAACTGGCAGAAATAGATGCTGAACTGCAACAAAAAATACGAGAAATAGACTCTCTGGGTGGTGATATTGAGGAATTGCTGGCCGTACAGCAACAACTTACCGAAGAGCGCGACCAACTGCAACGCACCCGTAAGGCCAACCGCCAGTTGATAGCCCGCCTGAAACGCAAAACAGAAGGCTATGAAGAGCTGCTTAAAGCCAAAGACAAGGAAATTGAAGAGTTAAAAAAGGTAAATCAGGCCTTGTTGAGCGAAAATACCGATTTGAAAGAAAAGACCAACGAACTTAACCGCTCGCTTACCGAACTGAATGAAGACAAAAAAGAACTGCAGCAAAAAGTAGAGCTGGCCGCCCGCCTGAAAGCTGAAAACATCCGGGTAATGGCGGTAACCAAGAGCGGCAAAGAAAAAAGCGGTGTGCTCAAGAGCCGCCAGTTGGTAAAACTCAAGGTTACCTTCAATATCGCTAAAAACGAAGTAGCCCCGCTGGAAACCAAGGAGATTCTGATCAGGGTGATAGACGAAAACGGCCAGGTGATCTTTGATGTCAGCCGGGGTAGCGGCTCGTTTATTCTCAACGGCAAAGAAACCTTCTATACGGCCGCCCAGGATGTGCTGTTCGACAACAGCGGTCAGCAGCTTACCTTTGAATACGAAAAGGGCAGCCGCTTCGACCCCGGGCAGTACAAAGTGGAAGTGTACACCGATAGTTATCTGATGGGCGAAGCCGCCTTTATAGTGAAATAGCCCCGGTATTTGGCATTTAGGGCAAAAGACCGTATCTTGACAAGCTATAAAGACAGGTCATAAAGACAGGCCCTAAACACAACTGCCATGAAAACACTTATTACTCTCTTACTAAGTCTTAGTGTCTTGCCATTATTGGCCCAGGAGCACATCCAGGTGCCCCCACCTGAAGAACAGATAGCCGCTGCCGTGCTGGCGGCCGGCCCCGAGCAACGTGAAGGCGCAATGGTGTATGGTTATGATGCCGAAGGTAACTTTATCGTGCTGCGAGCCGGCACCAACGAGCTGATATGCCTGGCCGACAATCCTTTTACGCCCGGCTTCGAGGTGGACTGCTACCATAAAGACCTGGAGCCCTTTATGGCCCGCAGCCGTGAGCTACGTGCCCAGGGCAAGACCAACCCGGAAATCTTCGCCATTAAAGAAAAAGAAGCCCGCGAGGGCAAACTGAAAATGCCCGATAAGCCAGTGGCCTTGCAAGTGCTATCGGGCCCCGAGGGCTACTACGACCCGGCTACCGGCAAGGTGGAGAACGCCCGTTACCGCTATGTGGTGTATGTGCCTTTTGCCACCCAGGAATCTACCGGCCTACCCATTAAGCCGGTAGTGTACGGAGGTGCCTGGCTAATGGACCCCGGCACCCACCGGGCGCATATCATGATAGGGCCGCCCCCCAATACCAGGCGCTATGTGATGAAAAAGAAGAAAGAGTAAAGCCATTCCCCTTTGCTTATCAATTACCGGCCGGATGATAGTACTTCCTGGCCTCGGCCTGCCATTTCTGCAAGTCGGCAATGCGCCTTTCGTGCGAAGGGTGTGTTGACAGAAACTCAGGCGGCTGCTGGCTACCACTCATTTTGGTCATGCGCTGCCAAAACTGCGGAGCAACAGCCGGATCATAGCCGGCCATGGCCATAAAGATAAGCCCCATGTGATCGGCTTCCGATTCCTGGTCGCGGCTGAACTTGAGCATACCCAACTGACTGCCGGCCCCTACCGCCTGTAGCAACATATCATCGAGGGTGTTTTTTGAAGAGCCGGCTAATGCCTGGCCTACACTCATTATGCCATTAAGCGTCATTTGCTGACTCATACGTTCACGCCCATGATTGGCAATGGCATGGGCCACCTCATGCCCCATAACTACGGCCACCCCGGCTTCATCCTGGCAAATAGGCATAATACCCGTATAAAAAGCCACCTTACCACCCGGCATACACCAGGCATTGACAATGGTGTCGTTGTCAATCAGGTTAAACTCCCAGTTAAAGCCGGCCAGATAGGCTTCGTTATTTTTTTCTTTAAAATAACGCTCCACGGCTTGCTGAATACGCTGGCCCACCCGCTTAACCATGGCTGTCTGCTCGGCATCGTCCGACAACTTACTTTCGGCCAGCACCTGCTGGTAATTCTGAGCACTCAAAGCAATAATCTCATCATTCGAAATCAGCGTCAACTGCTTACGGTTGGTCACCGGCACCGTAGCACAGGCATACACCAACCCAAGGGTGATCATTATCAACAATAATCTTCTCATCATTACAAAATTTTTATCGTACCATGAACTTGCCCGCCATACCTGTAAAAATCACTACAGGAAAGCAGGGAAATCCTTTATCTTTATCCCCACAAAATAAAGCAAGCTATTTTTTTAAGGCTGTAAAAGATATGAAAATTTTTGGCATCGGGCGCAATTATGCCGCCCATATCGAAGAGCTCAACAACCAGCGGCCGGCCGAGCCGGTGGTCTTTCTTATGCCCGAAACCGCCCTGCTGCTACGTAACCGACCGTTTTACTATCCTACCTTTTCGCAAGATATTCATTTCGAGGTTGAGATAGTGCTGAAAATCAGCAAGGTAGGCAAGCATATCGATCGCGCCTTTGCCCATACCTATTACGATGAAATAGGCATTGGTATTGACTTTACCGCCCGCGACCTGCAACAACAGGCCAAAGAGAAAGGCCTGCCCTGGACTATCGCCAAGGGTTTTAACGATGCCGCTCCGCTATCGGAATTCGTGCCCAAGGAGCAATTCGATCTGAATAACCTCAACTTTTCGCTCACTCAAAACGGCACTGTAAAACAGCAGGGCAATACCTCGCTGATGCTGTTTGACTTCGACTATATTATCAGTTATTTATCCAGATTTTTTCTGCTTAAAAAAGGTGACCTTATCTTTACCGGAACCCCGCAGGGTGTAGGCCCCGTAAAAATAGGTGACCGGCTGGAGGCTTTTTTGGAAGATAAAAAGATGCTGCATGTGGAGGTTAAATAAATATTTTTTGCTTGGTGGAATGCTGTGCGTGGCCGTTTTATCGGCTACCGGCCAACCTATGGCCAATTACGACAACCTGCTTTTCCCGATAAGGCCCGGGCAACGCAACACCCTGGCCGGCACCATGGGCGAATTGCGCAGCACGCATTTTCATACCGGTATCGATATCCGCACCGGAGGCAGAGAAGGCCTGGCTGTACTGGCTGCTGCCGATGGTTATGTGGCACGTATTAAGGTGTCGGGCAGTGGTTATGGCAACACCCTCTATATCAGGCACCCCAATGGCAAAACCACCGTATATGCCCACCTGAAATCGTTCCGGGAAGACATTGCCCGCTATGTGCTGGACGAGCAGTACAAGCGGCAATCTTTTGAGGTGAATCTTTTCCCGGCAGCCGGGCTTTTTCCTGTCAAGCAGGGCGACACGCTGGCCCTGTCGGGCAATTCCGGCTCCAGTGGCGGGCCGCACCTGCACTTCGACCTGCGCGATGAAAACCAGAACCTGCTGAACCCGCTTACTTACGGCTTTCGTGAGATAATAGACACGCGTCCACCCCTGGCCAAAGCCATTGCCCTGGTGCCTTTCAGCCCCGACAGCCGCATAAACGGCCGCTTTGCCAGGCAGGAATTTAAGCTAAAAGCGCAAGCTAACAACACCTATACGGCCGACACCATTTACGCCACCGGTACCCTGGGTATGGAGCTGCTGGCCTGGGATAAAATGGATGGCACCCGTTTCCGCAACGGTATCAACGAAATAAAATTTTACCTCAATGGCCTGGAAACCTACGGGCAACAAATCAATACCTGGTCGTTTGCCCGGGCGCGCTCGTTCTATCAACATATCAGCTATCCTGCTTTGGTAAACGAAGGCAAGCGCTACCATAAGCTGTACATCGATGACGGCAATAAACTGCGTTTTTATGAGCAAACCGCCAGCCGCGGCCGGTTCAAAGTAGAGCCGGGACGCTTTTATCATGCACGTATTACCATGACCGACTCCTACGGCAACAGCAGCGAGGTGCGCCTGGTAATTACCGGTAAGCAGCTTACCTCAGACAAACCTGAAACACCCTATCAGCTTAATATCCTGGCCAATACCCTGAAAATAACCGGAGATACCTCCGGCTACAGCGGGCCGGTATGGCTCAAAACCGGCAAGCAGCAGATACGCCTCGATGCCGCCTACCACAACCACCGCCAGGCCGTGTATCTGTGGCCCCTGCAGCAAGGCATACCACAAGCCATTACACTGCCCGATACCGTGATACAGACCCACCTGGCCGGTATGGTGCCACCTGACCAGCCATTTACCGTCTTTCATACCGCGGCCGACATCACTTTCAAAAAGCGCAGCCTGTTCGACACCCTGTACCTGACCATCGAGCACCGTCTCGATACCGCCAGCCAACAAGAACGCTGGCAATTGGGGCCTGCCACGCAACCCCTGCAAAGCAACATCAGGGTGCTGCTTAAACCGCAGCAAGGAGTGGCTGATAAGGCCCATACAGCCGTGTATGCCGTGTACGGCCCGGATAATTACGGTTTTGCCGGGGGTAGCTGGCAGGGAGATTATGTCGAATTTGAAACCCGCAGCCTGGGTACTTACACCCTGCTGGCCGACACTGTGCCTCCGACTATCAAACCGCTGATTGTCAACCGTGAGAAGGCCATTTTTAAGATAGATGATAAACTGTCCGGCATCAAGGAGGTAAGTGCCACCCTCAACGGCCAGTGGCTGCTGATATCGCGCGACCCCAAGAAACAACTGGCCTGGGCTACCAAACATTATAATATGACCGACTTAAGTGGTATCTTTAAGCTGACAGTAACCGACCAGGCCGGCAACAGCAAAACATACACAACCAAAATACCATAGCTATGAAACTGAAACCAGGCGATCCTGCACCCGATTTTGAGGTGAACGACCAAAATGGCAACAAGGTACGTTTGTCCGACTTCCGCGGCAAAAAAGTAGTGCTGTATTTCTACCCCAAAGACCAGACTCCGGGCTGCACGGCCCAGGCATGTAACTTGCGCGATCATTACGATGAACTGCAAAAGGCCGGCTATGTGGTACTGGGGGTATCCACCGATTCGGAAAAGTCGCACCAGCGCTTTATCGAAAAACAAAACCTGCCCTTCACCCTGCTGGCCGATACCGACAGAAAGGTGCATGAGCTGTATGGCACCTGGGTAAAGAAAAAACTCTACGGCCGCGAATACATGGGCACGGCCCGCACCACTTTTATCATCGATGAAAAAGGTATTATCGAAAAGATTATCGACAAAGTAAAAACCAAGGACCACACAGCTCAGATTCTGGGTGACTAATACGGCTCTTACAGCAGCTAAACGTAGTGATGGCCAGGCAAAACGATCGTGCGGCTTACCGGCAAGGGGTAATCTCCATTGTGGTTAACACGTTGCTTTTTGCCGGCAAGTACTATGCCGGGGTGGTAAGCGGGTCGGTGGCACTGATTACCGATGCCTGGCATACCATTTCCGACTCGGGCAGCTCGCTGGTGCTGATTATCGGCACGCGCCTGTCGAGCAAACCGGCCGACAAGGAACACCCTTACGGGCATGGCCGCATTGAGTTGATTACCGCCCTGATTATCGGCATCCTGTTAAGCCTGGTGGGCTTTACTTTCCTGAGCAGCGCCATCGGCAAGCTGCTGCACCATGAGGCTGCCCATTTCGGGGCAATAGCCATCAGCGTTACCATCGCTTCGGTGGTGCTCAACGAGGGGCTGGCTCAATATGCCTTTTATCTGGCCCGGCAAACCGGCAATACTTCCATAAAAGCCGATGGCTGGCACCATCGCAGCGATGCGCTGTCGTCACTGATAATCCTGGCCGGTATCCTGGCGGGCAGCCGTTGGTGGTGGATAGATGGCGCCCTGGGTATTATCATGGCCGGATTTATTTTCTATGCCGGCTATGATATTTTGCGTGAAGTAATCAATCCGCTTATCGGCCGTGCTCCCGACCAGCAGATGGTCGATCAGGTAAAAGAAATCTGCCGGGCCGAGACCGGCATGAACATCTGGCCGCATCATTTTCACATCCACCAGTATGGCGGCCATACCGAGCTCACCTTTCATATTGCCCTGGCAGGCAGCCTGAGCCTGGCCGAGGCCCATGCCCTGGCCGACCGCATAGAAAAAGCCATAGGACGCCAGTTGGGGTTTGAAACGACCATCCACGTAGATCCGCTGGAGGAAGCCGCCACACACCACGATATTGCAGCCGACAACTATCGTTAATACCGTTTATCAGGCCTATCTTTACGGCAAATTAGCAGCCGTTGGAAATTAAAGAGAATCAATCGCTACGCCACCTTAACACCTTTGGGGTAGAAGCCCGGACGCGCTACCTGGCCGAACTCAACACCCTCAATGAGCTACCTGACCTCGACCTGGCAGCATTTGACAGCGTACTGGTGCTGGGCGGTGGCAGCAACGTTCTCTTTACCCACGATTACCCGGGGCTGGTACTGGTAAACAGGCTACAAGGTATTGAGATTGTTGAAGAAGACAAGGAAAGCGCCCTGGTAGCGGCCGCCAGTGGTGTTGTCTGGCAGGATTTGGTGAACTACGCCTTGCAGCACAACCTGGGGGGCATAGAAAACCTGTCGCTCATACCAGGCACCGTAGGGGCGGCCCCCATCCAGAATATTGGCGCCTACGGAGTGGAGCTCAAAGAGACCTTCGAGCACCTGGAGGCCATCGAGCTGGCCAACGGCAGGCAGCAGCTTTTCAAGCGGGCCGATTGCCGGTTCGGCTACCGCGACAGTATTTTCAAGCACGAAGCCCGCGATCGTTATCTGATTACCCGTGTCTATTTGCGCCTGCACAAAAAGCCGGTAATCAACACCTCCTATGGCGCCATCGAAGAGGTATTGCAGCAGCAAGGCATCACCCACCCTACCATCCATGATGTCAGCCGGGCGGTAATCAGCATCAGGCGCAGCAAGTTACCCGACCCGGCCATTACCGGCAATGCCGGCAGCTTTTTTAAAAACCCGGTTATCGATAAAAGCGATTTTGAAAGATTAAAAAACAATTTCCCGCAAATACCCGGTTATGAAACCGGCCGGGCTGTAAAAGTACCGGCCGCCTGGCTGATAGAGCAATGCGGCTGGAAGGGCAAACGTCAAGGTCAGGTGGGTGTACATAGCAAGCAGCCGCTGGTGCTGGTGAACTTCGGTGGTGGCAGCGGCCAGGATATTGCCGAGCTGGCCCGTGCCATTCAACAAAGTGTGGCAGATAAATTCGCTATTGCACTGGAACCCGAACCACGCATAATCTAGCGCCTGCATCCGCGCTGCTTCGCGGATTGTCAGATCATCTCGGTAGCATGTTCAATTTCCCCCTCATACTGTTCGCAGGTTACGCCAAAGCCCTGCAGAAAATCAATCCCTTCATCCCTATCCAGCCCTTTGTAAGTAGCATAGGAGCGCAGGTACACCACCCTGGTAATGCCCATGGTATAAATAATACGGGCACAGGCCAGGCAGGGCGACAGGGTAACATACAGCGTGGAACCTTCGATAGTGGCTTTGTTCTTGGCGGCATAGAGTATGGCGTTCTGCTCAGCATGGATGGCGAGCGAGCAGCTGCCCTTTGAGTCGAGCGCACAGCCGGTTTCGGGGAACTCTTCATCACAGTTGTGGGTACCGGCAGGCGGGCCGTTGTAGCCTACCGAAATAATACGGGTGTCGCGGGCCAGCACCGCCCCTACGTGGCGCTTGATACAATGCGAGCGCTGGGCAATCTTTACGGCCAGTTCCATATAGATATCATCAAACTCGGGTCGTTCCATGGTAAATCAGTCCTGATGACAGCCAACCGGAATATTCTTTATCAACCAACAATCATTATCCGGCTATGCAAAATTTTCTATCTCATTGCTATATTTACAAAGATATTAAGATAAACAGCGCCAAAGGGTCTTTTTATGAAAAAACGCACCAAACGCATCCTGATGATTGTTGCTGTAATTGTTTTGGCAGCCGGCACAGCCATCTATTTTATAAAAGATAAAATAATTGAAGACCAGGTGCGCCAAAAGCTGGCAACCATGGTAAACGAAAATCCACAGGGTTACTATGCTTTTGAGTTTGACAAACTGGACTTGCGCGTGCTGGAGCGCAAACTCATTCTGAAAGGTATTACCATTCGCCCCAAACCACATGCTTTCGACAGCCTGTTGGCAGCGGATAGTCCGGTGAGGGCACTCTTTGAGCTGCATCTCAAAAAAATTGTTCTGCATGATCTTGATCTTGAAAATTTAATGTCGAACAATAAGATCAAAGTTGCCTCACTAGACATCCAGAAACCGCAAATGTCGTACTACTTCAATCCCACCAAGAAAAAGCCTGACAACAAGACCTTGCCCCTGAAAGAAATATTCAGCGATGCCCTGCAGGAAGCCAGCCTGGGCAGCCTGACCATCAAAAATGCCGGTTTCGACATCATTGATTACACCAAAGACGGCTTCCGTATCAAGGTAAAGGACCTGAATATCCAACTCGACAGCGCCCGTATGTCGCCAAGTACCTTACAAAAAATCCTGCCGTTTGACTATGCCGATATCAAAGTATCGGCCAATGGGTTGTTTATCAAAGCCAATGATGACTTCGACATTAACTCCGGCTATATGTCGTTTATCGTGAGCGACAAAACCATTATCGTACATGATTTGCAGATTAATCCCAGGCTAAGCAGAAATCAATTTGCCAAAAAGTACCGGGTACAAAAGCAATGGTTCGCCCTGAAAGTTGACTCGCTGCGGATGAGTAACCTGGATATTCCTGCCTTTATGACTACCGGTATTGTGCATGTACAGAATCTGGCTATTTATAGGCCCAATGTGGCGCTGTACAAAGACAAGAGCAAGCCCATGCCGCCCTTTAAGAAAAAGCTGCTGCCGGCCTCTGCATTGCACAAGATACCCTGGAGCCTGACGGTGGATTCGGTAGGTATCTACAATGGCACGGTGATCATCAATGAAACCAGCGCGCTCACCGGCCAGCGCAGTCACCTGAGCTTTTATCAGCTCAATGGCAATTTGTATAATTTCACCAACGACAGCAGCCATATCAGCCAAAACCCCTACATGACCCTGACGGCCTCTACCAAGGTGATGAACCAGGCACCCACCACTATGAAAATTACGGTTGACCTGTCCAGCCCACTCGATTACTTTGAAGTGAAAGGCCGGGTAGGCCAGGTAAAGGCCGATGCTTTTAACAAGGTGTTGCACCCGATGATGGGCGTAAAAGTATTAAATGGGCTGATACATCAGGTTACCTTTAGCTTCAGCGCCAATGACACCCTGAGTACCGGTGACCTGGATATCGATTATGAAAATCTGAAAATCGAGGTGTCGGAAGCCCGGGCGGACAGCGAAAAAGCACAACGTAAAGGCTTTATGACCCTTGCCGCCAACACACTGGTAAAAACGCATAACCGGCCGGGCAACAAAAACTATCTGCATGGCATCATTTATGCCAAAAGAAACCAGCAAAAAGACATCTGGCCCTATCTGTGGCATGCCATACAGTCGGGGCTGGTATCCTCTATGGTGCCTATTAGCAACGACAAGGAGAAGCGCCTCAAACAGCGTGAGGTGCGCCAGCAGACCAAGGTAAAGCGCAAGAAGCAAGACCGGTGATTTTGGGTCTTTTTGATTTTTTTGTCAGTTACACTCAGAGAAGCAAACTCCATCGCCCTGCCCTTTAGAGCAGGGGGTAAGATACCCAAATAAAAATGGGCTTTAGCCCTATACAACATCACTACCCGAGCAGGAGAGAGCTGTAAAAGCTACATAAAATCCAATAAGAAGTCTCCTGCCCGAATGGTGGCAGGCGGGCGGCCTGGCTGCCGCAGGCAGGCTTGCCTGGAGCAAACAGGAACAAGTCCGGGGATTTCGGTCTTTTCTTTGTAAGCTGGCTCGAGAACCTGGCTTCGAGAGCCTGCCTTCGAGAACCTCAGGCAGATGGCTTCAAGAGCCTGGCTTCGAGAACCTCAGCCAGATCAGCCAGATCAGCCAGATCAGCCAGATCAGCCAGATCAGGCAGGACAGGCAGCTTTTTTGAGAACCCCAGGTGGTGTTGGGTGCTGTTTACACTTTGTCAATCAAGCTGCAAGCCGGCCAGCAGGCGGAACAGCAGCCAGGTGCCACCTGCCGACAGCAGGCTCAAGGAAATGCCCTGCGCCCAGTTGCCATACACAAAGCCGCCTATGGCAAACAAAGCAGCGTAGATAACCACCGCACCCACAAAGACCAGCAACAACTGACGCGGCATTTGCCAGGCAGTGCCTTGTCCCTCGTCAATCGGTTGTCCTTCGGCAGCCGCCTCAGCCACTACCCGTTGCCAGCCGGGGCCTCCGGGGCGGGTCAGGGCATAGAAGCGCCTGAGCACCTTTTTGTCTTCCGGGCGGGTGAGCAGGGTGGTCAGCAGCCAGGCTACCGTTACCACCGCCACGGTCAGCAGTAGCTTTACTGTGAAGCCATCCAGAATACCGGTAGCCATCGTGCTGTCATCGACAAACAGTACCAGCACCACCGCCATCAGGGTAGCCACCACCATAGCCACAATCTCGGTGAGGGCATTGATGCGCCACCAAAACCAGCGCAACAGGTATATGGCCCCGGAGCCGGCTCCGGAGAGCAACAGGATATTGAAGGCCTGGGTGGCGTTGTCGAGCAAGGTGAGCGACAAGGCCCCGGCTATTACCATGAGCAGTACGGTAGAAAGACGGCCCATGGCCACCAGCTCTTTTTCGGAGGCCTGCGGCCGCACAAAGCGCTGATAAAAGTCATGCACCAGATACGAGGAGCCCCAGTTGAGGTGGGTGCCGATGGTGGACATGTAGGCCGCAATAATAGAAGCCACCACCAGGCCAATCCAACCGGTGCCCAGCTTGGTGAGCATCACCGGATAGGCAATATCATCCTTCAGGTATTCGGGGTCGATATGCGGGAACTGCGCCTTGATAGCCGCCAGATCGGGGTAGATCACCAGCGAAGCCAGTGCTACGATAATCCACGGCCAGGGACGCAGGGCATAGTGGGCAAAATTGAACAACAGAGTAGCGCCCACGGCATTTTTCTCGTTTTTGGCCGACAGCATCCGCTGGGCAATATAGCCACCACCGCCCGGCTCAGCCCCTGGGTACCACACGGCCCACCACTGCACAGCCACGGGTATCAGGATGAGCGGCACCCATACCGAAGCATCGGAGAAATCGGGCAAAACACTTAGCTTGTCCTGAATGGCCGGGTTGCTGATCAGCGCCTGCAGGCCGCCCACCTCCGGCTGGCTGACGGCCACATAGGCGGCATACACGGCTCCGAACATGGCTATGCTATATTGGAAGAAATCGGCCCATATCACACCCTTGATACCACCCAGAGCAGCATACACAACCACCACCAGCGAGGCGCCTACCACTACCACCCAGGGTGGCAGACCGAGCATCACCCCGCCAATTTTGATAGCCGCCAGGGTAACCGACCCCATGATAAGGGTATTGAAGAACAAACCCAGATAGACCGCCCGAAAGCCGCGCAGAAAAGAAGCCAGCTTGCCTCCGTAGCGGATTTCATAAAACTCCAGATCAGTCATGATATTCGACTTACGCCACAGGCGGGCATAGATAAACACCGTAACCATGCCGGTAATCAGGAAGGCCCACCAGGCCCAGTTTTTGGCTACCCCGTTCTCACGCACAAAGCCGGTAACCAGGTTGGGCGTGTCGGCCGAGAAGGTACAGGCTACCATCGAGATACCCAACAGCCACCACGGCATGGCACGACCACCCAGAAAAAAATCGCTGGTGCTCTTGCCGGCTGTGCGTGAGGCCACCCAGCCTATGCTGATTACGATAAGAAAAAAGATGCCGATAATCAGCCAGTCAACAGGTTGTAATAATATTTTTTCCATAGTTTCAGGGTTTTACCATATGCCCGGCAAAAAGGCCTTGCGACCGGCCGGATAATCGTCAAAATGTTGCAAATACCAACGATGATGCGCCAGCGCTCGTGGTATCAGGTTGGCCATCGTCCACAGCGCAAATGCCAAAGCCGGCAGGCTAAAGCTCATCAAAGCATAACCCAGCCACTCGAGCATTTCGCCAAAATGATTGGGACAGGAAACATATTCAAACAAAAAGCCACGCGGAATCCGGTAGCCCGTGCTGTTGCCGTTGCGCAGGTTGATTAGCATGGTGTCGGCCCGCCAGTTGATATAAGCTCCGGCAGCAAACAGCAAGGTGCCGGTAATGAAAGGCCAGCTAAACCACCAGTCGGCCGGGTAATGGGCATAGTGCGTGAGATAATAACCGATAAAAAAGCCGTTGAACAGGTTGAAGATGATGGCCAGCACGACAATACCCAGTGGCACTTTTTTGCTGTTGCGAATACGAAAAGGAAAAATAAAGGTGCGGTGAAAATAATGAGCCACAAACAGGAAAAACAACCACCACACTACCGCTGAGAGTTCCTGATAGTGCCGCCAGGCAAAATACAGCATCAGCACCAACACCGGACTTTCCATGACCATCCAAGCCAGCCGACTCGACAGCAGCGGCCCCCAGGAGGCAGAGGCATGGCGCCCATAGGGTGCGACAATCCTTAGGTTAAAAGCAAAAACAATAAACGCCAAAGCAATCCAGCCGTAGAGAATTTGATAAAAAAGTGTTTCGTTCATGAAGGCCATTACAAGGCGCTAAATAACACATTTTTTGTCAGAACGAAGAAAAAAATATTTACGGCCGGGGTTTGCGAAAGGTGCACCATTCATCTTATATTTGCACTCCCAAATGGCATAAGAGCCGTTTTTGTAAGTAAAACGGAGAGGTGGGTGAGTGGCTTAAACCAGCAGTTTGCTAAACTGTCGTACCTGGAAACGGGTACCGGGGGTTCGAATCCCCCCCTCTCCGCCAGTTAGCCAGAAAGCCCGAAGCCTGCCGGCCAAGCGGTAGGTTTGCCGGGTTTTTGTTTTAATGCACGGCAGTACATGGAGTAGCCTGCCGCCTTGCTTGTTGAACACCTCGGGGTGTAGCGTAGCCCGGTTATCGCGCCTGCTTTGGGAGCAGGAGGTCGCAGGTTCGAATCCTGCCACCCCGACACAACCGAAGAGCAGCCGCAGGCTGTTTTTTCGCAGCGGAGGACAGGCGAAAGCCACGCTTTGCGCCTGGACGAAGCCAGAAAAAACTGACGTAGTCAGCTTCGGTTGTGGCTACTCCACCATCAGGATCACCGACCGCAGGGAGGTAATCCTGACACGAAGAGCAGCCGCAGGCTGTTTTTTCGCAGCGGAGGACAGGCGAAAGCC
>WFNR01000035.1 GCA_015488485.1 Cyclobacteriaceae bacterium
TCATTGATAAAGCTCACACCACCAGTGGTATCAACCAGGTTTACGGTACCGTAGTTACGATATGAGCCTTCTTCTCCGGCTATCAGGTTGTAGGTTTCTACCCTGTACTCGGCTCCGAATGCCAGGTTTATTCCTTCCATGGCACCGTTGTAGTACTTCGAGAAATCGAGGTTGGTAGTATTTTGCTGGAAGCGGAAACCGCCTGAATTGAATGTAGTAGGGGATGGGGTACCGCGTGAGGCATTCAGCGTATTGGTAATAATAAACTGGAAGCTATTGGTACCGTAGGTGTTGCTGAAATCCACATCAAAACCGGCAATTTCGCCCCTTACACCCATGGCCAGCGAGCCATCGAAGATACGGGTGTTAATCTCAGGCAAGAAGCCCAGCGGATAGATGGTGAGTACGTTGCGGCTTTGGTTGGGCAAGCGGTAGAAACCGGTAGCCAGACCTCGCCTGGCGTTAATGCCACCAAAGGCATAGAACTCGGCACCACCACCCAGAGGTAATACAGAGTTAACCATCAGGGCAGAGTTTTCTACCTGAGAGTCACCGGCTTTCAGGCTGAAACGTCTGCGACCACCATATTGCTCAATCATGGCTTCTTCCTGTTCCGGAGTCAGGTTGTTGGTAATAGCATTCATAGCGTTCAGCGCATCAGCTTCTTCCTGTGTAAGTCTTTGCCCTGGCACATAGGGGTTGAAGTCTCCGGCCTGGAAGTTCTCAGCAAAAATACCTGTACCATCAGTTTTGAAAACCGAGCCTGAATATTCACCGGAGCGGTCGGTGCGGCCTCGGAACTGATACTGGCCGGTAAGGTTGATAAAACCACCATCGCCAATATTAAAACCGTAGTTGGCATTGAGCTGCAGTTGGTCTCCATCACCTTCATAGGTTTGACCGGTAGTCAGTGAGGCTTCTATCTGGTTGGTATTCGATTTCAATACAATGTTGATAACCCCGGCAATAGCATCTGAGCCATACTGTGAAGCAGCTCCATCGCGCAATACCTCTATGCGGTCAATGGCAGCAGCCGGAATGGTGTTCAGGTCGGTGCCTACCTGGCCGCGGCCTACGGTACCGTTAACGTTTACCAGCGATGAGGTGTGGCGTCTTTTACCATTGATCAAAACCAGCACCTGGTCCACACCCAGGCCGCGTAGTGAGGCCGGATCCACATGGTCGGTACCATCAGAAATGGTTTGTCTGTTGGATGAGAAGGACGGAGCTACATAGTTGAGAATTTGCGACAGTTCTACCTGGGGAGCTCCCTGGGTAATTTCTTCAATTGAAATCACATCTACCGGTACGGCCGTTTCGGTTACGGTGCGATTTTTGTTTCGCGTACCGGTCACCAGAATTTCATTAAGGGCTACACCACCTTCGGTCATCTCAAAATCGAACTTGTTGTCACCGGGTTTGATGGTTACCGGGCGGTTAATCGTTTCGTAGCCAATGAAAGAAACCACCAGTACATAATTGCCCGGAGTGGTCGTGAAAGAGTAATTACCATCGGCATCGGTAGAGCTACCTGTAGAGGTGCCATCGATAATTACCGTAGCCCCGATAAGAGGCTCACCGCTGTTGCTATCGGTAACCTTACCTTTCACAACAGCCGTCTGCGCTTGCGCCATTATTGTGACGCCCAATAGCATAAGTAAGCTTAGTGTAAATCTTTTCATATTGATAGGATTTTGGTTAAAAAATTGACCGAAAGTAGTAAACAGACCGGAAACTTCAAAAGAAAAAAGCAATAAAATATTGTAAAAATTCGGCAATTAGTATACTTAAGACTCAGACTATCAGATTGTTATGGTGAAATGTTAAAGAATTAAGATGTTATAAGTTGTTGTTAAAAAAATATTAGTTTGTCGAAGAAAAAGTATATTATTTGCCTATACAAAACTTGCTGAAGATATTGGCCAGCAAGTCATCGGTAGTAATCTCACCGGTGATCTCGCCCAGGTGGTGCAGGGCCTGGCGGATGTCCAGGGCCAGCAGGTCGTTGCTGATACCTTGCTCGATGCCGGCCACTACCTGGTTAAGTGCCTGGCGGGCATGCACCAGTGCCTGTTCATGACGCAAGTTGGTAACTACTGTGCTGCCGGTGTTGAAGGCCTCTATATTTACTTTTTGCAGAATGGCTTCTTCCAGTTGTTGCAGGTCTTTTTCGTCCAGGGCCGACATGGCTATGCTATTAGGCAGTTCCTCAAAAGCCGTAATATGATCTTTGTCGCACAGGTCGGCCTTGTTGCCAATGGCCAGGTAGGGGGTAGGTTGGCGCTCCAACCGCACTATCTCTGAGCGGATAGCTTCGATAGGCTCGGTGCTTAGATCGAACATAAACAGGATAAGACCGGCTTCGGCCAGTTTTTGTTTGGTTTTTTCTACGCCTATGGCTTCGATGGTATCGCTGGTCTCGCGCAGGCCGGCCGTATCGATAAAACGGAAGGTGATACCGCCCAGGGTCATTTCGTCTTCTATTACATCGCGGGTAGTGCCGGCTATTTCCGACACGATGGCACGTTCTTCGCGCAGCAGGGCGTTGAGCAGGGTGGACTTACCGGCATTGGGCTTGCCGGCAATCACGGTGGGCAGGCCGTTTTTGATGACATTGCCCAATTCAAAGCTATCTATCAGACCGGTAATTTTCTGGTTGATGTTATCGACCAGCTTGCGTAGCTGTTGGCGGCTGGCAAACTCCACATCCTCTTCACTAAAGTCGAGTTCCAGTTCTATAAGGGAAGCAAAATGCACCAATTCGTCACGCAGCGCTTTAATTTCGCGCGAAAAACCACCGCGCATCTGGTACATGGCCGTTTTGCGGGCTGCTTCCGAATCGGCATGGATCAGGTCGGCTATGGCTTCGGCCTGGGCCAGGTCGAATTTGCCATTGAGAAAGGCCCGCTGGGTGAATTCCCCCGGCTTTGCCAGGCGGGCGCCATGATGCACCGCCAGCATCACAATTTGCTTCACGATGTACATCGAGCCGTGACAGGTTATTTCTACGATATCTTCTTTGGTAAAAGAGCGAGGCGCCTTGAAGAGCCCCACCACCACTTCATCAATGATGGTTTCACCATCGCGAATGGTACCGACATGCAGCGTGTGGCTTGGCTGTTCAGTCAGGTTTTTGCCATAAAACATCTTATCGGCAATGGCAATGGCCTGCTCACCCGACAGACGGATGATAGCCAGGGCGCCTACGCCTTGCGGAGTGGCCAGGGCTACAATGGTATCGTGCCAACCGGTTTGCTGCATGCTGCAAAGTTAGCTAATAACCGGCTGATGCTGTTGTGGTGCTCTGCAGTTAAGATAGCAGACTGCAGATTGATGGTGGTAGATTTTAGATATTGCCTTACATCTGTCATCTTAAAATATTTAGAAAAAACGAAATAAGAAAAGAGCGAGATCCCCGGATTTATTCCTGTTTGTTCCAGGCAAGCCGCCCGTCTGAACGGAACGGGCAGGGGGTCTGCATATAGGCAGCACTGGAGCATTAAAGAGACCCCGGAACAAGTCCGGGGATCATCTGCAATTATTTGGGCGGCAGGCACGTAGTCCGGGGATCAATGCTTTTGGTTACGGGTTTTGAGCTAAATCCGCATACCCGCATCACGCATATCCACTTTGCGCCCATAGCGGCTTCATGGCGCTCTTTGCGGTTAAGGTTACAGACTGCAGATTGATGATTGTAGATATTAGATTTTGTCCGCCCTCAGACTTCCGTCATCCTACCTCCGTTATCAGACTTCAGCCCCCACGCCCCCCCTCATTCCCCTAACCCGGAAAATTCAGATGAATTTTCCGCCTTGCAGGCCGAAGAATGCCAAAATCCATGTGTTTGGCGATTTTCCCACATTTTCATAAGAAGATAATTGATATAAATATACTCAAAAATGAGTTGTGCAAATTTTGGCATTTTCGGGATTAGCCCTATTATAAATAATTGATAATCAGATATCAACAAGGTTAAAAATCCATTCCCTATTAAACTATCATGAATAAAGCGGGCTAAAGGGGAGGCCCGCCCCGCTATCAACTACCAGCAGGCCAACAGGCGGGGGCTATTTGATGCTTCATTGCTTTTTTTTACAGTCCCCTGCCCAAATAGTGATGCTGTAAAGGGCTAAAGCCCCTTTTTCTTTTTGCTATTATTTTTGTCCATGCCCTGAAGGGCATGGCAATGGATTAGGATGATTCTCTTACCAGTCACTCCGCCCTTTAGCCCTATTATACCCTCTGTGGATAGGGTTGCTGATTTGAGAGTTGTCCGTCCCCAGTCAGTCATCCGCCCTTTGCGTCCTTGGCGCCTCCTTGGCGCCCTTTGCGGTTAAGATTTAAGACTGCAGATTGATGATTGTAGATATTAGATTTTGTCCGCCCTCAGCCTTCCGTCATCCTACCTCCGTTATTAGACTTCAGCCCCCACGCACCCCCTCATTCCCCTAAACGGGAGGTTAGCCCCGCTGCTAACAATTTAGCGTTAACAGCTTCAAGCTTCGAGCTAGTAACCACATCCCTGCTAATCACCCACCCAACAACCGCCAGATTTGGGTAACCAGAAAAGTAACTATAAAGCCCATGATTACCGGCATAATACTGGCTACAGCCGTCCATTTCCAGCTATTTGTCTCTTTGTAAATGGTGTATATGGTAGT
The DNA here is from genome assembly GCA_015488485.1 of Cyclobacteriaceae bacterium. Classification (GTDB taxonomy): domain Bacteria; phylum Bacteroidota; class Bacteroidia; order Cytophagales; family Cyclobacteriaceae; genus S012-113. Next base: position 4,662 of record WFNR01000035.1, read on the forward strand.
GCTGCATGGGTTGTGCAACAGGCTGAATAACATGAGGTTAATGCCCGTCAGCACGGTCCAGCCACCAGCCATTAATATCTGGGCCGTGGCCATATCCGAATCCAGCTCAAACATCACCCCGGCTCCGGCACCCACATCATGCATGCCCAGGTAGTTTACCGTCAGCATCAGAATAGTCGGGATGACAATTTCATTGGCCGGTATGGCTATGATATAGGCCAGCAGGATAACCCCGTTCAAGCCAACCAGTAGGCCGAAGGGGTTGAGCCAGTCGATGAGGTGATTGGCCAGGCTGTTGTCGCCTATCTGAATATTTGCTACCAGCCAGATCACCGCCCCGGCCGGAGCGGCAAAGACGATAGCGCGCCATAGCACAATCAGGGTACGGTCGATCAGGGAAGTATAAATAGTTTGCCAGAAGCGGGGTGGCCGGTAGGGGGGCAGCTCCAGCGTAAAGGTGGAAACCTCTCCTTTGAGAATGGTGCGCGACAGCAGCCAGGAGCTCAAAAACATAAAAGCTACCCCCAGCAGCGCTACGCCTATCACTGCCAGGGCGGCCACCGTGCCCGACAGGCTGGCCGGCACCAGCGCCCCTACAAAAATGGTGGCAATAAGTATCTGAGTAGGCCAGCGACCGTTGCATAGCGAGAAATTATTGGTCAGGATGGCGATCAGGCGCTCCCGCGGACTGTCGATAATGCGGGTGGCTACCACCCCGGCAGCATTGCAACCCCAGCCCATACTCATCGTCAGGGCCTGCTTGCCATGTGCTCCGGCCTTTTTAAACAGTGCATCCAGGTTAAAAGCTACCCGTGGCAGATAGCCAAAATCCTCCAGAAGGGTAAAAAGAGGGAAGAAAATAGCCATGGGCGGTAGCATAACCGATATCACCCAGGCCATAGCTAGATAGACCCCGTCAATCAGCAGTCCGCTTAGCCACCAAGGGAAGCCAATATCTGTTGCCAGGCCTTTCAGAAAGGGATAGAGGTTGTCGATAAGCAGGGTGAAAAGCAGGCTGGAAGGATAGTTGGCGCCTTCGATGGTAATCCACAGAATGATCGCCAGCAGTCCAAGCATAATGGGGAAGCCCCAGGTTTTACTGGTTACTATCCGGTCTATTTTTCTGTCCAATTCGTAATCCTGCCCTGCTTCGTTGGCTATGGCACGGCTGGCAATGCGGGCGGCATCGGTGTAGATGCTCTCGGTGAGCTTGTCGTGAAAATTATCACCCAGTTGCCAGCGCAGGCGTTTGGCCAACTCCAGTATGTCTTGTTTTTCTTCCGTACTCATAGTGCTGTCAGTTCTTGCAATTCATGATTTTTTACCGCTTCGGTAATGCGTGGGTCACCTTCCAGCAGGCGGAAGGCCACCCAGCGGGCGTTGGGCAGACCGGGATATTCTTTCTCCAACTCTTTAGTCAGCGTATTCACCGCCTCTTCCACCGCGCGCGACAGACTTTTTATGCGATGTGGGCGGCATTTGACCTTGCCGGTGGCTACCTCTTCGATGGTTTGCAGCAATTCGGGTATTCCCTGGCCGCTGCGGGCTACCGTGCCCACCACCGGTATGCCCAGGCTGCGTGCCAAAGCCCTCTGATCTATTTCGATATGATGCCGCTCGGCCTCGTCAAGCAGGTTCAGGCAAAGCACGGCCTTGTCGGTGATTTCTAATACCTGTAATACCAGGTTCAGGTTGCGCTCCAGGCGGGTGGCATCGGCTACGATTACCGTAACATCGGGGCGCCCGA
>WFNR01000036.1 GCA_015488485.1 Cyclobacteriaceae bacterium
CGAAATGCGGAGATGTGGGGAAGCGGGAAAGCGTAAATGCGGATAAGCGGGTGGCCTCCCCTTCAGGGGAACTAGGGGGCGCGTGGGGTAACGGAGGTCTGAGGATCGAAGTAAGATGACGGATGTCGATAAATTCTCAATCCTTCAATCATCTATCTGCTATCTTAATCGCCAAGGACACCAAGAAATACACAAAGGGCGCGAAGACGAAATGCGGAGATGTGGGGAAGCGGGAAAGCGTAAATGCGGATAAGCGGATAAGAGGATGACCTCCCCTTCAGGAGAATGAGGGGGCGCAGGGGCGTAGAAGACTATTTGCTGGAAGATCAAAAGCACTGATCCCCGGCCTCGATGTTACCGCCCAAATAATTGTTGATGATCCCCGGATTTATTCCGGGGTCTGTAAATAGGTGGCAGGGTAGCATCAAATAGACCCCGGAACAAGTCCAGGGGTTTCGGCAATCTGGCTTCGGGAGCCTCAGCCAGCACAGCCAACTTCCTTCGAGAACCTGGCTTCGAGAGCCTGCCTTCGAGAACCTGCCTTCGAGAACCTCAGGCAGGTCAGGCAGTACAAGCAGAACAGCCAACTCAGCCAGAACAGCCAGCTACTTCTGGTACACCAACCACCTACGAATTATTCATTTCCGCTTATCCTCCTCTTTGAGCTTACGCAACAAAAAACCACACGGCACGGGGTCACAGATTAACCCGGTATAAGTAAGATTTGGGCTGTTCCACCGTCTCAACCTTCCACTGTTAACCTTTTGCTGTACCAGCAACGAGGTCCTGAACTCCGGTTAAGGAACATCAGGATGAGGCCCGGTTTTAACGGCAAACGCACCCGGTAATTGATTAACTGTTGGTTAACCGGACTTATTGTGCCATGTGGTAGTGACAAATATAAGGGTTTGTCCCAAATGGTTGCCTGGTCTTGGCGGCCTCTTGCCGCCCATGCCAGATGCAACCCGGAAAAAGACAATTTTTCATCATAATTACGCCATTTTGCAAGCCTCTTTGGCCAATCTAAACTACCTTTGCAAGCGCAAAACAGCTATGCAAAAGATATTTTTTACACCTGGCCCTTCGGCCCTGTATTTTACTGCCGAGCATCACCTAAAGCAAGCCGTCAGGCAAGGCATTACATCCATTTCGCACCGCAGTCCGGCTTTTATGAGCATCTTCGAAGAGGCCAACAATAACCTGCGGGAATTGCTACAACTACCACCCGACTACCGGCTGGTCTTCACCGACTCGGCCTCGGGTATCTGGGAAAAAATGACCGATGCGCTGATCACCGAAAGGTCGCTGCATATGGTAAACGGGGCCTTTGCCGAGAAATTTTACAAGGTGGTAGGCAACCTGGGCAAACAGGCCGACAGCCTGACCAGCGACTGGGGCACCATGCCCGATCTGAGCAAGTTGCCGGCCGGCCCCTACGATCTGCTTGGTGTTACCCACAACGAGACCAGCACCGGGGTACGTCTGCCTTTGGATGAACTATATCAGCTAAAAAAACAACTACCCGACAGCCTGCTGGCTGTGGATGCGGTCTCCTCCCTACCGGTGGCCGACTTCGACTACACCCGGGTAGATACCGTTTATGCTTCGGTGCAAAAGGCTTTCGGTCTACCGGCCGGTCTGGGTATATGGCTGGTGGGCCCTGCCACTGAAGAGCGCGCCCGACAGGTAGCCGGCAAAGGGCTGGCCCGTCAATCGATGCACAGCCTGCTCAACCTGCTCAATCAGGCGGCCAACTGGCAGACACCTTCTACGCCCAACATTTTGGGTATCTATTTGTTTGCCAAGGTTACGGCCAATATGATAGACCGCGGTATTAAGGCCATCCGCAACGATTCCATCTACAAGGCTACCATCATGTACAATATGCTCGACAACCACCCGCTGTTGCGGCCATTCGTATCCGACAAGCGCCTGCGCTCCGACACCATTATCATTATCAACTCGGGCGCCCGCACGCAGGAACTAATCGACTACTTGGACAAACATAAAATAGTGGTAGGCAATGGCTACGGCAAGATGAAGGGCAAGCAGGTACGCATAGCCAATTTCCCTACCCATTCCAAAGAGCAATTCGAGATGCTTACCGATTTGATTGAAAAATTTGACTAACTTTATACGTCATGGTACAAAAGATAAACACCGTAGTAGTAGGTCTAGCTCACAACGAACTGGACAAAGAAATCATCAACTACATTAATTTTTTGGGTGAAACCACCGAGGCCAAGATGATTCACTTTGTTAACGTGGTAAATCTGCACTTACCTGCCAAAGTGCTGGCTGAGTTTCCCAATCTGGAGCAGGAAGCCCTTAATGAACGGCAGAAAGAAGTGGAAAAACTGGTAAAAAAGCACTGCCATCTGCCCGATACCATGCGCTATGATGTGAGTATTTTACAAAGCTCCAACAAGCTCAAGGGTCTGATCGAAGCCATTGGCAAATTCGATGCCGACCTGGTGGTGGTAGGGCGATCCAAAAACAAAGAGCGCAAAAGCGTGGTTACCCAGCGGCTGGCCCGCAGGGCCCCCTGCCAGGTACTAATCGTGCCGGAAGGGTCTTACGAGCGCCTTAAGCACCGCCATGGTGTAAAAACCCTGCTGGTACCTATCGATTTTTCCGACTACTCGGCTATGGCGCTGGAACGTGCTATTGATATTGCCCGCCTCAATAAAAAACGCCTGGGTAATGAGGTCAAAATCATTTGTCAGCATGTATTCACCCTGCCTTCCGGCTACCACCTGTCTGGCAAGACCGAAGAAGAATTTGCCGAGATTATGAAAAAGAACGCCCAGGCCAGCTATGAAGAGTTTATCAAGGAAATAGACACCAAAGGCACCCATATCGAGGTGGTGTATTCGCAAGATACTAATGACGACCTGACCTCCGATATTCGCGATCTGGCCACCGAGCTGGATGTGGACGGCATCATTATCGGCTCCAAGGGACGCACCGCCACGGCTGCTTTTTTCCTGGGCTCTACGGCCGAAAACCTGATTACCAACAACACACAGTTTACCTTGCTGGTAGTGCGCAAAAAACGCGATTATGACGGTATTCTGGATCGCATCAAAAAACTGTAATGCACCGGCTGGCCGAGCACATATATGTTTTTTTTACCGGCCGGCAGCAGGCAGCCGGTACGCCCTACCGGTACAAGTTTGTTTTCACGCTGGTTTTCCTGGCATTTAGCCTGTGGGCCCTGGTGGATATCCTCAGGTTTTGGATGGGCAACTTAAAATAAATAGTCCTGATTTAAACCATTGCCAGTGTAGCCGGTCTAACTGCCAACTCAACAATCACCAACGTGGAAGACAAGGAACTGCTGGCCAAGATCAGAAATCCGGAAACCCGCCACTATGGGTTTAACCTGCTGGTGCGGCAGTATCAGGAACGCATTTACTGGCATATCCGCAAAATGGTCATTGACCACGATGATGCCGATGATCTGGTGCAGGAGGTCTTTATAAAAGTGTGGAAAGGGCTTGATAAATTTCGCGAAGACGCCCAGCTCTTTACCTGGATATACCGTATAGCCACCAACGAGTGCCTTACTTTTCTGGCCAAAAAGAAACGCAGGTTTTTTCTACCCATTGGCGATGTGGAAAAAGAGCTGTCGGCCAAGATAGACCATAACACCAATCTGACGGGCGATGATATTCAGCAAAAATTGCAAAAAGCCCTGCTCAAACTACCCGATAAACAACGCCTGGTTTTTAACATGAAATACTTCGACAATATGAAATATGATGATATAGCTGCCATTACCAATACCAGTGTAGGAGCCCTCAAGGCTAGTTATCATCATGCCGTAAAAAAAATAGAAGAAATTTTGAATGCCGATTAAACCCCGGTAAGCTAAATTAGTCATACAAGCAAATGAAAGAAGAGCAAAAACATAGCAACAAGCCCATAAAACTGGAAGAACTGCCGCATAAGCAGATCTACGAAGTGCCTGCCGGGTATTTCGAAGAGCTACCCATGCGCATTCAGGAACGGGTAACAGCCGGCAACCGCGCCAGCCATTGGCAGCCAGCCCGTGGCTTTGTCTGGAAACTGGCCCTGCCGGTAGTCGCCCTGTTGCTCATGGTCGCCTACTTCGGCATCCGCTTGCAGCGTCAGGATATAGATGTGGCAGCCATGCTTGATGAGGTACCCACCGAAGTGATGATCGCTTACCTGGAGGAGTCAGATCTCTCTACCGAGGAGTTCCTTTCGGTAGTTGACCTGGAAGACCTGGACCTGGATGCGATGCTGGAGCAGGAAACCCAGTTGCTTGATGACAGCGAAGTGGATGCTTTGCTGGAAGACCTGCCGGACGACCTGGTACTTGAAGACGAAATATTATAGGGAGTTAAAAACAATAAAATCATGAAAAAGTTATTGTTAGGATGGTTGTTGAGTGCGGCTGTTATGGGCTTTGCCCAAACCCCGCCCAACCAGACCACACAAAACCAGCAAATGGCCCGCCAAAAACAGGAGCAGGCCATGAAGAAGCAAGAAGAGGCCCGCAAAAAACTCGAAGCGGCCCGCATTGCCCTGATTACCGAGCGTCTTAATCTAACGCCCGAGCAAGCCGAAAAGTTCTGGCCGGTGTACAATGAGTATGCCGAACAGCGCAGGGCCTTGCAGCGTGAGTTTTTGCAAACCAAAAAGAAAATGGATGTAAACAACCTCACGGAAGAGCAAAGCCGTCAGCTTATGCAAAAGCGCCTGGAAATGAAAGAAAAACAACTGAAGCTGGAAAAAAAATACAGCGAACGTTTAATGCAGGTAATCAATACCCGTCAGATGATGGCGCTGAAAAAAGCCGAGGATGACTTCCGGGCCATGCTCATCCGCAGGCTCGAAATGCGCAAGCGCCAGCAAATGCAACGCCAACGCATGATGATGGAACGCGAACGCAAAATGCAGCAAGGCAACAACTAAAGTTACAAACCATGTACAACCGGCATTAAAACATATATGCTAATACCAGGATTTTACCGCTCAACAACCATATGCCGGGCCCTGACAGGCCTGGCACTCCTGCTTATTATCCTCAGCTACCAGGCTACGGCCCAGCAGCTTGATGACTTCGACTCCCTGGCGGCCGATTATGCCGCTCTTGACTCCCTGCTGCTGGCCGAGATGGAGAGCGACTCCTCCAACCTGATGGCCATCCTGGAGGATATCATCAACGAAGACTACCTGAAATCGCAACTGGCAGTACGCATGGGATATACCAGTAACATTACCAATGCCGGGCGTAATTTCGGCTTCGAGCAATTCGGCCTCAATGCCGGGGTAGCCTACTACCACAAATCGGGCCTCTATGCCGATGTAAGCGGCTTTTACAACAGCGATTTTGTGCCGCAATACAACACCACCATCACCTCACTGGGCTATATGGGTCAGCTCGGCAGCAAATGGACCTATTACCTCTCCTACGACCATTATTTTTACAACCAGCCATCCGACAGCGACTATGTGGTCAGCTATCCACTCACCAACAGCCTCAATGCTTCTATAAACTTTAATCTGAAAAACCTGATTACCGGTGTGGATTATTCGTTTATGTTTGGTGAAGAAACCGCCCACCGCATCCGACTCAACCTCGGCTATTCGCTGGCTACCAAAAAGAAAACAGGTATTTTCGACCGCATCAGCTTTAATCCCAACCTTTCCATGCTGGCCGGCAACGCCAATGTAACCACGGTAATCTTTAATCGTGAAATTGCCCGTGAAAACAGTCGTGAGTTAATCCGCCAAATCGGTTGGGCACGCTTTATGTATCTGTACCGCAATGATCGCGCCCTGCTGCGCCAGCTCCTGAGCGAAACGCAAACCAAAAACACCTTTGGCATTATGAACTACTCGGTGATGCTGCCGGTCAGCTTTACTATAAAAAAGTTTAATTTATTTCTCAACTACACGCTCAATTTTCCGGTGGCCCTGCCGGGCGAAACCATCAATACCGATCCCAACGGCTACTTCAGTGCCACCCTGTTCTACACCTTTGCCCTGTAGCAACTCCCGGCTATTCTCTTTACCTTTGAGCGATGGAAAGTCTGTCGCTGCTCGAACTAAACGAACTGGTCAAACAAACACTGGACAGCCACATGGAACCCTCTTACTGGGTGGTGGCTGAAATTGGCGAAATGCGCGTCAACCAGAAAGGGCATTGTTATCTGGAACTCATCCAGACGGACAATGACAAAGTAGTGGCCAAGGCGCGGGCCACCATCTGGTCGTACACCTACCGCAACCTGAGCACCTGGTTTCAGGGTATCACCGGCCAACCACTGGCCGAAGGCATTAAAATACTGGCCAACGTCAAGGTAGGTTTCCATGAATTATACGGTTTCAGCCTCAATATCCGGGATATTGATGCTACTTACACTTTGGGCGAAAAAGAGCGCCTGCGCCAGGAAGTAATCAACCGCCTGACTAAAGAAGGCGTGATTGACATGAACAAGTCACTTACCCTGCCGCTGGTGCCGCAGCGCATAGCCGTAATCAGCTCCCCTACGGCAGCCGGCTATGGCGACTTCATGCAACACCTGGAGAGCAACCCATACGGTTACCACATAGAAGCTCGTCTTTTTGAAGCCCTTATGCAAGGCAAGGAGGCCCCGGCCTCAATCATCCAGGCCATGCATCGTATCCACCAACAGGGCGGCTACGACCTGGTAGCGCTGATCAGGGGTGGCGGCTCTCAGCTCGACCTGGAATGCTTTGACGACTACGACCTGTGCAACCACCTGGCGCAGTTTCCGCTGCCGGTTATTACCGGTATCGGCCATGAGCGCGATGATACCATAGCCGATATGGTAGCCCACACCAAGCTCAAAACGCCTACAGCCGTGGCCGAATTCATCATTCAGGGTATAGCTGCTTTTCAGGTGGCCATAAACGAAGAGGCCATGAAAATAGCCCGTACCGTACGCGAACAACTGCACCGTGCCCGGCTGGATATACAATTGCTGCATAGCAGTATCTCCCATGCTGCCCGCAATACTGTGCGCCAGCACCACCACCGGCTACAACACCTGGTTACCAACCTGCGGCACCTGAGCCGCCAGCAGATTACCCGCCAGCAGCACCTCCTGCAACAACTGGACGAGCAACACCGCCACCTGGACCCCAACCTGATATTGCAGCGTGGCTATACTTTTACAATGATAGATGGTCAACCACTAAAAAAAATATCCCCGCAAAGCGGAGCAAAATTGACTACTTTTACAATCGATAAAATAATAGAGAGTACCGTAACTTCGGCCGGAAAGAAATGAGTAAATTTGATTACGAAAAAGCTTTGCTACGCCTGCGCGAAATTTCAGCCTTGCTGGAAGCAGAAGTCAGCGATATTAACCAACTCCACGATCTGGTGAAGGAATCGGCCGGGCTGATAAAGAAATGTCAGGCACATTTGCTAAATACCGAAAAAGAAATAGAGCAAACCCTTGACGGCCTGGATGATATGACCGAATAAACCTATATGTAATATGAGAATTTTCTTTCTGCTTTTTGGTTTCATACTGCTTGCCCGGATGGTTTCAGCCCAGGATTCCTACTGGCAGCAAGCGGTAAATTATTATATGGATGTAAACCTCGATGTGAATAGCCACCGCTTTACCGGCAGCCAGCGCCTGGTGTACACCAACAACTCGCCCGATACCCTGAGGCGGGTATTTTACCACCTTTATTTCAACGCCTTTCAACCGGGCAGTATGATGGATGTGCGCTCCCGCACTATTGCCGACCCCGATGGTCGTGTGCGTGACCGCATCAGCAAGCTAAAACCCGAAGAGGAAGGCCGCCTGCTACCGGTCAACCTGTTCCAGGATCGTATGCCGGTAAGCTATCAGGTGCAGGGCACCATTTTAGAAGTTACCCTGCATCATCCTATCCTGCCACATAGCAGTGCTGTGTTCGACATGGCCTTTGAAGGTCAGGTGCCGCTGCAAATCAGGCGTAGTGGTCGCGACAACAAAGAGGGTATCGCCTACTCCATGAGCCAGTGGTACCCCAAGATCTGTGCCTACGACCGCCACGGCTGGCACCCCGAGCCCTATGTAGCCCGTGAATTTTACGGTACCTGGGGGCGCTTTGATGTGCACATTACCCTCGATGCCGCCTATATAGTGGCCGCCTCCGGCAAATTGCTGGGAGTAAATGAAACCGAAATGACCGGCAAAAGGCGCTCCCGCAAAGCACCGGCCCTGAAGACCTGGCATTTTGTAGCCGATAATGTGCATGACTTCATGTGGGCAGCCGACCCCGACTATGTACATAAAACCGTGCAGGTACCCGATGGTCCCCTGATGCACTTCTTTTATGTAGAAGATAGCATCACCACCGAATCGTGGCCGCAGCTTATGGCCATTGCTCCGCGCATGGTGCAGTTTCTCAGCCGCCAGTTCGGCAAATACCCCTATGATGATTTTTATGTAATACAAGGTGGCGATGGCGGTATGGAATACCCCATGTCAACCCTGATAACCGGCCGCAGAAAAGCGCGCTCCCTCATCGGGGTTACCCTGCATGAAATGCTACATAGCTGGTACCAGGGTGTATTGGCCACCAACGAGAGCCTGTATGCCTGGATGGATGAAGGTTTTACCTCCTATGCCCAGGCGGTTACCAGCGCTTATCTGTTTGATGAAGACCCAAACTGGGAAAGAAGCTACAAAGGCTATTTAAGCCTGGTAAAGAGCGGCTTGCAGGAGCCCCTTACCACCCATGCCGACCACTTCAATACCAATGTAGCTTATGGCATTGGCTCCTACACCATGGGCTCTCTGGTACCTTATCAACTGGCTTACATCATGGGCGATGAGGTGTTTGCTGCCGCTTTCCGTGATTATTTCTACACCTGGCAATTTCGCCATCCTGAACCAGCCGACTTTTTGCGCATTATGGAAAAACACTCCGGTATGGTGCTCGACTGGTTCCTGCTCGATTGGATAGGCACTACCAAGCATCTTGACTATGCCATCACCAAGGTAGAAGCCAGTGGTGACAGCACCCTGGTGCATTTGGCCAATAAAAACCAGCGTCCCATGCCGGTAGAAATGCTGGTCACCTACCAGGACGGCAGTAAGGAGCGTTATTACCTGCCCCTGCTCATGATGTTCGGCCGCAAGCAGTTTGCCGATGACATACCTACTACCACCCTGGACCCCTGGCCGTGGACACACCCTGAGCGTACGGTGGTAGTGCCCAAAGCCAAAGAGCAGATAAAAGAAATAAAGCTGGACCCCGATATGGGTACCCTTGACATCGACTACAGCAACAATACCTGGCCTTCTACCGACAAGTAAAATGACCAAAGAGCAGGCGAAAAAACGTATTCAAGAGCTGCGTGAACTCCTTGATTATTACAACTATATGTATTATCAGGAGGATACCTCGGTAATCAGCGACCAGGAATTTGACAAGCTTATGGCCGAGTTGATTGAGTTGGAAAAGGCCTGGCCGGAATTTTTCGACCCCAACTCTCCCAGCCAACGGGTGGGCGGTACCATTACCAAAAACTTTCCTACAGTAGAGCACGAGTACCCCATGCTGTCGCTGGGCAATACCTATTCGGTAGAAGAGCTGCGCGAATTTGACAACCGGGTACGCAAAGGGCTGGAAGGAGAAAGCTACGAATACTATTGCGAACTGAAATTTGACGGGGTAGCCATCAGCCTGAAATATGAAAACGGCCGCCTGGTGCAGGGTGTAACCCGTGGTGATGGCACCCGTGGCGATGATGTAACTCCCAATGTACGCACCATTCGTTCGCTGCCGCTGGTAATTCGCAAGGAAGTACCGGCCCGTTTTGAAGTACGGGGGGAGGTACTCCTTACCAAGGCGGCTTTTCGCAAAATCAACCAGCAAAGACTGGAAGCGGGCGAAGAACTCTTTGCCAACCCGCGCAATACCGCCTCGGGCACCCTGAAAATGCAGGAGTCGGCCGTGGTGGCCAGGCGCAACCTGACCTGCTATGTGTATGGCCTGCTGGGCCCGCAACTGCCCCCTACCCATGCCGAGGCTATGAAGTGGCTCAAGGACTGGGGCTTTCCGGTATCGCCTACCTCCAAACTATGCCGTAGCATTCAGGATGTTTTTGACTATATAGCCCACTGGGACAAGCACCGCCATGAACTGGAAGTGGAAATTGACGGTATTGTAATCAAGGTAAACAGCCATGCCCAGCAGGAAAAACTGGGCTATACGGCCAAAAGCCCGCGCTGGGCCATCGCCTACAAGTTCAAGGCCGAACAGGCCTGTACCGAGCTGCTGGATGTTACCTACCAGGTAGGGCGTACGGGCGCCATCACTCCGGTAGCTGAGCTGCAGCCTGTGCAACTCTCCGGCACCACCGTAAAACGTGCCTCGCTGCACAATGCCAATGAAATCAAACGCCTCGACCTGCATGAGCACGACTATGTATATGTAGAAAAAGGCGGGGAGATTATCCCCAAGGTTACGGGCGTGGACCTTTCCAAAAGAAAGCCGGGCAGCAAGCCCATCCGCTTTATAGATAAATGCCCGGAGTGCGGCACCCCCCTGGTACGGCATCCGGGCGAAGCCCAGCACTACTGCCCGAACGAAAAAAATTGTCCGCCACAGCTAAAAGGTCGTATCGAACATTTCATCCAGCGTCAGGCCATGGATATAGACAGCCTGGGCGAAAAAACCATTGCCCTGCTCTTTGACAAAGGCCTGGTACGCAACCCGGCCGACCTTTACGACCTAAAAATGGCCGATATTCTGGCGCTTGAGGGCTTTCAGGAGCAGTCGGCCCGCAACCTGCTCGAAGGCATAGTGAAGTCGAAAAAGGCCCCGTTTGAGGCCGTTCTGTTTGCCTTGGGCATCCGCCATGTGGGTAAAACGGTGGCTGAAAAACTGGCCCGACATTTCAGGAATATCGACAACCTGATGCACGCCTCGAAAGAAGAACTGATGGCTGTTTATGAAATAGGTGAGCGCATAGCCGAGAGCGTGATTGCCTTTTTCAATGATCCCGATTATCGTGCCGAGGTAGAGAGGCTGCGCCAGGCTGGCCTGCAATTCAGCCTGCAAGAAGAGGAGATGCCGGTGTCGGATGTTTTAAATGGGAAATCCTTTGTAATTTCGGGCGTCTTTGCCCGTCACAGTCGCGATGAGCTAAAGGCATTGATAAAAAAGCATGGAGGCAGGGTGCTGTCGGGGGTGTCGGGCAAGCTCGATTACCTGCTGGCCGGTGAAAATATGGGGCCGGCCAAGCGAGCCAAAGCCGAAGCGCTGGGAGTAACGATTATCAATGAAGAGGAATTTGAAAAAATGATTGGTAATTCATGATATTTAAACCCTGGTACAGGTATAAGATACGCCAGGCGCTCAAAACCGATAAGCAGCGCCAAAGCCCCGGCTATAAGCAGGCCGAGCAGATAGGCCTGTTGTTTTTTTATGATGACAATCAAAAGCTTGAGGCGGCTGAGAGGCTGGTAAGTATGCTTAAAACAGACGGCAAAAAAGTAAAGGTGCTGGCCTGTGAGCGCAAGAAAACCATCCGGCACCTGCCCTACGACAGCTTTAGCCCGGACGATTTCGGTTTTTGGGGCAAAATCAAACATAAAGGTTTGCAGGACTTCATTACTGCCGGATTGGATTATCTGATTTGCTTGGATAAAAATCCCACTTTGCTCGAGCGCTACGTCATAGCAGGCTCGCAGGCCAAATGCCGGGTAGGTTATTATGAGCCCGATAATGAAGACACCTTTGAAATGCTGGTAGCCCCCGGCCAAAACGGGCAGGATTGGATATTATCGGTGTACAACTACCTAAAACAATTATCGTGATGAATACACTCAATGGCTTGGGGGTAGCGTTGGTTACCCCTTTTACCCGTAACCTGAAAATCGACTACACAGCACTGGAGCGCTTGCTAAAACATCTGTACAAAAGCCGGTCGGTGGACTTTCTGGTTGTGCTGGGCTCTACGGGAGAGGCCGCCACCCTCAGTGAGGAGGAGCGCCAGGAGGTAATGAATTTTGTCAGGGAATACAATGAAGACCGTCTCCCCCTGGTATTCGGCCATTCGGGCAATAACACTCACGCCTTAATCAAGGCGCTGCAAACGATTGATTACCATGGCTATAGTGCCATCCTGTCGGCTACACCGGCCTATGTAAAACCTACCCAGGAAGGCTTGTACCGTCACTATACAATGCTGGCCGACAAGGCGTCCCTGCCGGTTATTCTGTACAACGTACCCAGCCGCACAGGGGTGAATATGGCGGCCGGCACGGTAATTCGCCTGGCTGCACATCCGGATATCATTGGGGTAAAAGAGTCGGCCAATGATATGATTCAGGCACTGGACATCACCAATGGTACTCCCAAAAACTTTCTGCTTCTTTCGGGTGACGACCTGCATACCCTACCCTTGATAGCAGTAGGCGCCAGCGGCCTTATTTCGGTACTGGCCAATGCCTACCCGAAAATATTCAAAGAAATTCTGACCGCAGGCATACAAGGCGACTACAGCAAAGCAGCCAAGGCCACCGGACGTATCAGGGTCATAAACGACTTGATGTATCGTGAGGGAAACCCGGTGGGAATAAAGCAATTATTGCATGAAATGTACATCTGCCAACCTTATGTACGACCACCGCTAGTAAAAGCCACCGCACAGTTAGGCAGAGATATAAGGAAGGCTTTGTTATAGAAAGTTACCGGGAAAAGAGCATAAAAAAAGCAGGCTTCTGACCTGCTTTTTTTAAATCTTATGTGGAAGTTGCTTACTTGCTGTTTTTCATATTTTGAACTTCAACACGAATTTCCTGAGCAAGGTTTTTCAAAGCCTGCATACCTTTACGAATACGGGTACCGGCCGCATTGTTGCCTTTTTCATAGAACTTTTCGAAATCTGCTTCCAAAGAATTAACTAATTCTTGAACTTGGTTGAATCTTCCCATTTTGTTTTAGTTTAAGGTTATAGATTAAATTAATTAACAATAAATTTCAGTTAGCAATATAGTTAAAATGTTGATAAAACAACAATTCAAGGCACTTTTTTTATTATTTACTCCGAAAATTCCACCAAATGCTGCTCCCTGTAATAGCCGTCATCCAGCTTTTTCTTAATGGCATTAAAGGCAGCAATGGTCTCTTCCACATCGGCAAGTGAGTGAGTGGCCGTAGGAATAATACGCAGGATGATAGTGCCCTTAGGAACTACCGGATAAATAACCACTGAACAGAAAATATTATAATTTTCACGCAGGTCCATCGCCAGGTTGGCAGCCTCGCCCACCGTACCATTGAGCATCACCGGAGTTACCGCAGTATTGGTAGTGCCAATGTCGAAACCATTGGCCCGGAAGCCATCCTGCAAAGCCCTGACTATTGTCCACAGTTTTTCGCGCAATTCAGGTCTGGTACGCAACAGTTCCAAGCGTTTCAGCGCCCCGATTACCAACGGCATGGGCAAAGATTTGGCAAATATTTGTGAGCGTACATTATAGCGCAGGTAGTCAATCACATCCTTATTGCCCCCCACAAAGGCGCCCAAGCTGGCCATAGCCTTGGCAAAAGTAGAAAAGTACAGGTCTATCTCATCTTGCACCCCTTGCTCCTCTCCGGTACCGGCACCGGTCTTACCCATAGTACCAAAACCATGAGCATCATCAACCAGCAAGCGGAACTCAAAATCTTTGCGCAGCTCGACAATCTCCTTGAGCTTACCCATATTGCCCGACATGCCAAATACCCCTTCGGTGATAACCAGAATACCACCACCGGTCTCTTCGGTGATTTTGGTAGCCCGCGCCAGAAACTTCTTCAGGGCCTCAATATCATTGTGCGGATACACAAAGCGCTTGCCCATGTGCAGGCGTACACCATCCACAATACTGGCATGCGACTCGGCATCATAAACGATTACATCCTTACGGTCAACCAACGCATCTATCATCGAGCAAATACCCTGATAACCGAAGTTAAGCAGCATCACCGACTCCTTCTTTACAAAAGAGGCCAGCTCTTCTTCCAGTTTTTCATGATAAACCGTATTGCCCGACATCATGCGTGCTCCCATCGGATACCCCAAACCCCACTCTTTGGCCGCCTGGGCATCAACCTCACGCACCTCCGGGTGGTTGGCCAGGCCGATGTAATTGTTCAAACTCCAGGTAAGTACCTCACGACCACGGAATTTCATTCTGGGGGCTATCTCACCCTCCAGTTTGGGGAACATAAAATACCCCTCCTCTACTTTCTGGTGCCGCCCGAGCGGGCCGCGATCCAGCAATAATTTCTTAAACAGATCCACTATGAATATTTATATGATGAGCTTCTATTTCTAACAAATATGGCCGCAAATTTAAACAGTTATCCAGTCATCACAAAAGAACTGCCGTTCATAACAGCTATTTTTTTAGACCCTGCCGCAGGCTTAATATAGATGTAAAGCATAGAATGATTATTATTGCCAAAGAATAAAAAAATTACATAAATATGGCGGAAATCAATAAAATTTTGGTGGCCAACCGGGGTGAAATAGCCTTGCGTGTGTTGCACACCGCCAAAGAAATGGGGCTGCAAACAGTAGCCGTTTTCTCCGAAGCCGACCGCCAGGCGCTGCACGTGCGCTTTGCCGATGAGGCCGTGTGCCTGGGGCCGCCACCTTCGTCAGACAGCTATTTGCAGGAAGATAAGATCATTGAAATATGTAAGGAACTGGGTGTGGATGCCATTCATCCCGGCTACGGATTTCTTTCTGAAAATGCCGGTTTTGCCCAAAAAGTAACTGAAAATGGCTTGATTTTTATAGGCCCTTCCCCTGAAGCTATAAAGGTTATGGGTGACAAGCTGGCCGCCAAAAAGGCCGTAAGCAGCTATAACATACCCATGGTGCCGGGCACCGACCATGCTATTTCTGACGTAAAAGAAGCACAAAAGATTGCTGCGGAAATCGGTTACCCCATCCTGATCAAGGCCAGTGCCGGGGGTGGCGGTAAGGGTATGCGGGTGGTGCACGAAGCGGCCGAACTGGAAGAACAGATGAACCGCGCCATTAGCGAGGCTGCTTCGGCATTTGGCGATGGTTCTATTTTTATCGAAAAATTCATTGAATCGAACAAGCACATAGAGGTGCAGGTGCTGGGCGACCACCACGGCAATATCATTCACCTCAATGAGCGCGAATGCTCCATCCAGCGCAGGCACCAAAAGGTTATCGAAGAAGCCCCCTCACCGGTTATCAGCCCCGAGCTACGTAAGCAATTGGGTGAGGCGGCCGTAAATGTAGCCCGCGCCTGTGGCTACAGCAGTGCCGGTACGGTAGAGTTTATCTACGACCATCGTGCGCAGCAGTTTTACTTTCTGGAAATGAATACCCGTCTGCAGGTAGAGCACCCGGTAACCGAACTGATTACCGGCTACGACCTGGTGCGTGAGCAAATAAACATAGCCTGCGGCAAGCCGCTAACGATCAAACAAGAGGACGTGAGCATTCACGGCCATGCTTTTGAAGTGCGGGTGTATGCCGAAGACCCGGCAACTAATTTTATGCCCGATGTGGGTACCCTCACCACCTACAGCCGCCCGCAGGGGCCCGGCATCCGGGTAGATGACGGTTTTGAGCAGGGCATGGAGGTACCCATCTATTACGACCCGATGATTGCCAAGCTGATTACCTATGGGCGCGACCGCGAGGAGGCCCGCCAGCGCATGCTGCGGGCTATCGAAGAGTACCGGATAACCGGTGTTAAGACCACCCTGCCCTTTTGCCATTATGTGTTCGGCCACCGGGAGTTCATCAATGGCAACTTCGATACCAAATTTGTAGAAAAATATTTTGCTGCCGAAGACCTGCAAACGGCCATCCCCGATGAGGAAAAAGTAGCCGCCCTGGCAGCCGCCTGGGTAGCCGGCCAGCGCAGTCAGCAGCAAACGGCCAGCCAAAACGGCACCACACTGTCGCCCTGGCGCCAGCGCAGCCGCTATCGGTAATGCTATGAAGACACCGGCCGACATACCGTTTTTTATCCTGGGCAGCCAGTCGCCCCGCAGGCGGGCCCTGCTTCTTGAAGCAGGGCTGCGCTTTGAGGCCGTGGCCCCGCAAACCGATGAAACACCCCCGCCCGGCCTCGAAGCGCAGCAGGTGGCCAGCCACCTGGCCCGCCAAAAGCTCGAAGCCTGTGGAGAGTGGGTCGATCATAAGCTGGTGCTCACAGCCGACACCCTGGTACACCAAGGGAATCGACTACTGGGCAAGCCGGCCGATACCGAAGAAGCCCGCCACATGCTGCATAGCCTGGCAGGCAGCACCCATGAGGTGACCACGGCCATATGTCTGGGCTACCGCCAGCAGCGCCATACCTTGACGGTAACCACCCAGGTAACCTTTGCCGACCTGCATGAGGAAGAAATAA
>WFNR01000037.1 GCA_015488485.1 Cyclobacteriaceae bacterium
CCGTTTAGGACAGCTAAGAATATTTGCGTAGCTTTAGCCTAAGAAAAAAATCTGGCACCATTTACTTCCGGGGAAACAGGTATGCGGAAAAATAATATATGCATGAAAACCAAATTATTAATAGTGGCAACGGCAGTATTTTCGTTTTTTGGCTGTCAGCAGGAGAGGCAAAATAGTACAGGCCATTCACTGCCGGCAGACAGTACGCAAACGGTGTATTTTGGCGGAGATATTCTCACCATGGAAGGTGACAAGCCGGTTTATGCAGAGGCGGTAGTAAGCGCCAACGGTAAGATTGTATTTGTTGGCAATAAAGCGGAAGCATTGAAGAGCTACCCACAAGCCGTTCGTTTCGATTTGCAGAGCCATACATTGATGCCTGGATTTATTGAGCCGCATTTGCACCCGTTGATTGCGGCTCTGGTGTTATCCAGCGAAATCATTGCTCCGCACGACTGGCATGTGCCGGAAGGGCTGCAAAAAGGAGTGGGTACACACGAAGAGTTTATGCAGCGGCTAGAGGACGCAGTGGGCAGGAGAGGCAAGCCAGGGGAAATACTTTTTGTTTGGGGCTACCACCAATTATGGCATGGCGATCTAAACAGACACATCCTGAATGCAGTTGCACCGCATACCCCGCTGGTTGTTTTGCATCGTTCTTTTCATGAGGCTTTCTTTAATGATGCGGCACTGGCGCTTGCCGGTCTAAAAGAATCCGATTTTGCAAAAAATCCGCAAATGGACTGGCATAACGGACATTTCTTCGAAGGGGGCTGGATGGCGTTGGCTCCGAAGTTGGGCCCGTATATGCTTCAACCAGTAAAATACAAAAAAGGCTTACGGGATATGACTGCACTGATGAAAAAAAATGGTATTACCACCATCAATGAGCCCGGTTTCCCGAATGTCGATTTCAATTTGGAATACACACTGCTGAAGCAGGAAATGGATAAGAACCCGCCTTATGAAGTATATAATATCCTGAATGGTACCCAGCTCAGTAGAATGTATGGCGGTATAGAAAAGGCCACTGAATTTATCGAATCGGCACCAGGTCAATTCAACACCAACAATATCACCATATTACCCAGCCAGATAAAATTGTTTGCCGATGGGGCTATCTATTCACTGGCCATGCAATTGAAGGAACCCTATCTCGATGGGTTCAAAGGTAAGTGGATGACTCCGCTCGCGTTGTTTGAGAAACAGATGAATTATTACTGGGACAAAGGATACAAAATTCATATACATGCCAATGGCGATTTTGGCATTCAGCGATGTATTGATATTGCTCGTAAAATGATGGCACGCAATCCACGGGAAAATCATGGTTTAACCTTACATCATATGGGTTATTTTACTGCCGATCAGGTCGACCAGATGCAAGAATTAGGGATTGAAGCATCGGTAAACCCCTATTACGTATGGGCACTGGCTGATAAGTATTCGGAGTATGGTCTCGGGAAAGAAAGGGCACAAAATTTGGTTGACGTAAAACTGTTGGTCGACAGAGATATTCCGCTTTCATTTCACTCTGATTTTGCCATGGCACCGGCCGAGCCGCTTACCCTGGTCTGGACGGCCGTTAACCGGATAACAAGCGCAGGCGTTGCCGTTACTCCGGAGCAGCGGATTGATGTTTATACTGCATTGAAGGCCATTACCATCCGGGCGGCCCGTACACTTGATCTACAACATAAAATCGGCTCGATAAAAGTGGGCAAGGATGCCAATTTTACTATTCTGGCCGAAAATCCTTTGAAAGTTGACTCGATGCATATCAAAGATATTATGGTGGTTGGGTCTGTTTATCATGGCAAGGTGCATTTAAATAAGCTCTCTGCTAATTAACCAGGAACGGATCGGAATTTGAGTTTGCTCCGGGCTAAAATCTATTTTACTGTAATATCAGTTAAAGGTACTTTCAATCTGTTGGCTATAGTTGTCAGCTTTTGGTGGGGGCGATCCCTGCTTTTGCTGCTACCAAGAAATAGTGAATCTTGTCCTGGCATTTTCAAAAAGCCCATTACAATTATGAATTTCCAAAAGTTTTTCATATTTTTAAGATGATTGACCCTCTATATTGGTTGGTTTCATTGATTATATAAATATTTGTTTTACTAATTTTGATTTTATAAAGTACTCCAGACGAATAAAATACTACATATGTGGAGTGATTGCAATTGCACTTGTAATACAATTGGGATGTAATACAACCTTTGAAAAGAATGATCAAAAGTTTAAGCCACTTGTTTATGAGATAAACAATATAGCTCTTACGCCAAATGAGCAGAGTATATCTGATTTGATTCGGAACCCTAATGACCAAGACGATGAGAAAATCTCAAATCAGTTGCTCGATCTCACAAATGCTTTATTACCTCTTATTAAATCTCGTGAATTTAATAGTAAGGTTATTTAACTGGCGAGAATAGATAATCGTCAAGTTGTGTCAATATAAGATTTAATTGATTCAACACCTGAGGTGTCTACATTAGTAAAAGAATCATTGTCTAGTGCAAACTTAGATATTAATGCTTTGGACAGGAATATGACACATTTTAATGGTTCATACAATGAGAAGTACGTCCCATCAATTTTTATACCTAATCTCGATATTTTGGATGAATCAATGCAACCTATAATTTCACCTAATATTGTTGCCAACAGTGAAGAAAATCCTGAGTTAGAGGACATGATTGTAGGTTGGTACTTTACCCAAGAGGGGTCCCTAAAAGAAATTCTGATAAGTGAAGAAGAATCATTAAACACTTCTAACCCACTATTTATCCTTGATAATGCGGAAGACTTTTCTGCCGAAATAAAAGAATATCCTTTATTAACAAATTCAGAACTTAGTGCCGACTCTAGGTTACAAGGGCGCGACTACAACGCTTATGAAGTTAGAATTAATCAACGATATGAGAGAAGTGGCAAATCAGAATTCGCAATTCATGCAATCGTTATTAGGCCTGATGGAACAACTTATTCTGTTTTTGGTAATTATGAAATACTATATAGAATATCAAAAGGAGATATTGGCAAAACCCTAACACCTGGTTATGCTAAGCTCACAGATGATTTAGTCCCTGTATTCTATTATCATTATGCATACAATACTTACGAACGCGATTGGAACAATTCTTCTAAATCTCTGGGGAGTTCAACGGGGAATGGCACAACGGTCTATCTAAGTGGGAGAAGAAGGTATTCTGGCGAGTGGTATGGTTGGCCTAATACTAGCACAAATATACCCGGTGCTCCTCTCAATGCTGTTGATGCTGGCGGTACTTTTGGTGCTCAGATTTATGGTAATTCAAAAGGTCACCTAAGAGCAGTTCACTAACAATGCAATAAAACATTATATGGTATGAACCAAATACTAACGCTGATCTTGCTCGTGGTGATTTTGAACATGACAATAAAAAAAACAGAAGCTCAGAGCAATATATCTGTGGTGTATAATTCAGTTCATATTGGTAAAAATATTGCTTTGAGTTATTCTCACGTATTTGGCAAGCACAGTATATTAGTTGGCACAAAATATAATCTTAATACAATCGTACAAGACAATCAAAATGAAATCTTTAAGAAAAGGTTTTATGCGACTAATTTTATTGAACATTGGGGGTTGGTATTAGGTTATAATTACACCTTTGGGAAAGTTGGCTCAATAGAACCATATGTGTTTTATGAGCTGCAATATACTAATTCGCATACTCGCAATGAGTTTGTTTTCCCAGTTGAAGAAGATCAGGATGGAAAAGTTTATTATACTAAAGAGTTGGTATTTCTAGGGCCAACAACCGCACTTGAAAACTATATAGGAGTAGGGATAATAATTCCCGTTCTGGATTATTTATTGATTACTCAAAAGGTTGGTTTTGGAGTAAGCATTTTCTTAAATACGGATCCAAGTCTTGTTTATACCAACAACATGTTTTGGGAAATGGGGTATATGCTTAGCGCTGGCATAGCTTATCGATTCATAAACTGAAAGACAAGACTCGCAATATTGAGCATAAATGAAAAGCTTTACTCTCCCTTTATCCGGTAATTATCATTAGATTTTCTAATGACAATTACCGGCTTATTATTAAATACCTTAATTTTAGCATTGTTCAGGCTAATCTTCAGAGTGGTTCCGTTACAAGTAAACTACTAAAACATCTCGTTAAACCATAATTATCATCAATATAATTTAGACATTAAAATTATCCTTTCAGACTTTACCCACGAATAATGCGGATATATCGATTTATACCCATACCCTTGTTCCCTCGGTGCAGTTTTTACAAATATCAATCTGCTGGCGCCCGGTAAGCAGCCGCTTTCTGAAATCGTGATAGGCGGCTCCGCGCCAAATGGCAGCGAAGCCGTTTTCGCTCACATTGCCCATAGGGTGGTGGGCATCTTTGTCGAAGCAGCAAGGCACTACTGTGCCATCCCAGGTAATTACCGGATTGTGCCACATTTTCCAGCAGTGGTTGTAGAGCTTGTTTTTAAGCTCGTACTTACCGGCAGGGGTAAGCCGGTAGCGGGCATAGGCCGGGTTGGCGGGCATCAACTCATGCCCCTCTTCAAAATCGTAGAGCTGGGCCGTTTTGAAGGCTACCTTGTCAATACCTATTTCCCTGGCCAGCTTTCGTACTGCATCGGTTTGGTGCTCATTGGGGCGCACCACCAAAAACTGAAAAATCAGATAAGGTTTACTCTGGTTAAGTTGCTGCCGCCAGTACACCAGCTTGCGGGCCCCGTCAAGCACCTTGTCGAGCCGCCCGCCTAGCCGGTATTGCTCATAAACCTCCTGTGTAGTGCCATCAATCGAAATGATAAGCCGGTCGAGGCCGCTCAGCACGGTGGCTTTGGCCGTTTCGTCATCAAAATAATGGGCATTGGTAGAGGTGGCCGTATAAATACCTTTTTGATGAGCATAGCTAACCAATGACAAAAAATCTTTGTGCAGGAAAGGCTCGCCCTGAAAGTAAAGCAGCAGGTAACTTAGCGTAGGGGCCTGCTCATCGATAATCCTGGTAAACAATTGGGAATCAATCTGTCCGGTAGGGCGGGTGAAGCTACGCAAGCCGCTGGGGCACTCGGGGCAGCGCAGGTTGCAGGCAGTGGTGGGCTCTACCGCCAGGCTAACCGGCTTGCCCCATATTACCGGCTTGCGCCACAGACGCGACCACCAAAAACTGGCGGTAATCAACAGGATATTTATTACCTTGGCAGCAGTAAGCTTGCCTATAAAATGGATGATATCTTGTCGGGAAGTGCGCATGGGTAAGCCTACAAGTGGCAATCAAATATCAGCTAATCCGGTAGCAATGAAAAATAAAATACACGGTAAAAAGATATTTTCAATCATCTTCCTGCTGTTTGCCCTGTATCAACCGCCTTTAGGGGCGCAAACGCTCTCTCCGGCTGCCGAGGTGAGTATTATTACTTTCGGGCCGGGTCGTGAAGAGTTGTATGCTGCT
This sequence comes from Cyclobacteriaceae bacterium, assembly GCA_015488485.1. Lineage (GTDB taxonomy): Bacteria > Bacteroidota > Bacteroidia > Cytophagales > Cyclobacteriaceae > S012-113. The sequence goes on from WFNR01000037.1 coordinate 5,481, forward strand.
TTCGGGCATTCGGCCATCCGTGTGCAGGACCCCCTGAATGGCTTTGATGTAGCCTATAACTACGGTACGTTCGATTTCAACCAGCCGCATTTCTACCTCAATTTTGCCCGGGGGTATATGATTTACATGCTTTCGGTAGAGGACTTCGGCCGCATGCAGGCCTATTACCGCTACTATCACCGGTCTATTACCGAGCAGGTGCTGCGCCTTACGCCTGCCCAGAAGCAAAAGGTATTCGACTACCTGCAACACAATGCCCGCCCTGAAAACGCCAGCTATTACTATGATTATTTCTACGACAACTGTGCCACCAAAATAGGCGATGTGTTCAGGCTGGCCCTGGCCGATGAATTTCGCTTCGACAGCAGTTTTGTCGATGAGCCGGGCCTTACCATCCGCACTCTTACCGACCGCTACACGGCCGCCTATTTCCCCTGGGGCAAGCTGGGCATCGACCTGTGCCTGGGCTTGCCTATGGATAAGCAGCTCAGCAATATGGAGTACACCTTTCTGCCCGATTATGTGTTCAAAGCTTTTGCCAAAGCCAGTATAAAAATCAACGGCCGCTGGCAGCCGGTGGTCAGGGAGGTAAGGCAGTTATACATACCCCCGGAAAGCAAAGAGAAAAAGCCCTGGCTAACCCCGCATCTGGTTTTCTGGTCTTTCTTTGTGGTGATAGGTTTGCTGAGCCTATACGCTTATAGGCGTCACAAAAGCTTGCGCTGGTTTGACTTCATATGGTTTTTTACACTGGGCCTGCTGGGTGTATTCCTGCTGCTGCTTTGGCTAGCCACCAACCATAAAGCAGCCGCCTGGAACCTGAACCTGCTGTGGGCCTGGCCGTCTCATTTGGTCATTTCATTTTTGTTGTTAAAAAGAAAATTACCCCGGTGGGTCAACTGGTATTTACTATTTACTGCCATAGTGGGGGTTATCCTGATGCTTGCCTGGCCGTGGCTACCACAGGCCCTGAATACCGCCCTTATACCGTTGGTGCTTCTTACCGTTATGCGAAGCCTTTTTACTATTGTGCAGGAATAGGGATATTTTTTTAAAATATTGAAATAAACATAGACCATACAAAGATGATTTTGTAATATTGTTGCCCTGTTTGATTATTTGAAACAAATTTCTAGGGTCAATGGTTTATTTGATGTTTGTTGTCGGGCTGGTTTTCCTGATCAAGGGGGCCGACCTGTTGGTTGACGGAGCCTCTTCGGTGGGGCGTAAATTCAAGTTATCGCCCCTGATAATCGGGCTTACCATTGTGTCGTTCGGCACTTCCCTGCCGGAGTTGCTGGTGAATATCATGGCCAGTTTCAGCGGTAGTGCCGGCTTGGCTATCGGTAATGTTTTCGGCTCCAACATTGCCAATATTCTGCTTATTCTCGGGGTATCAGCTATGGTTTATCCGTTGCCGATTACCCGTAATACCTATTTCAGCGAGATACCCTTTTCGCTCATTGCCACGCTGTTGGTCGGCTTTCTGGCCAATGCCAGTATTGAGTCATTGGGCAATAATGGTGACGGCACCTTGTTGATTTCTTCGTTTGACGGCTATGTGCTGTTATTCTTCTTTTCCTTGTTTTTGGGTTATATCTATATTGTTTCCAAGCAAAACCGCGACCTGGAAGGTGAAGAGGAAATCAAGGAAATGACCTGGCTCAAATCGGCAGCTTTTATATTACTGGGTATCCTCGGCTTGTACTTTGGGGGCGACTGGGTAGTGCAGGGTGCTACCGAAATAGCCCGGATGCTGGGCCTGAGCGAATCGTTTATCGGTCTTACTATCGTAGCCATTGGCACCTCCCTGCCCGAGTTGGTTACTTCGGTAATAGCTGCCCTCAAGCGCAATACCGATATTGCCGTAGGCAATGCAGTGGGTTCCAACATTTTTAATATGCTGTGGATACTCGGCCTGAGTGCCGCTATCAAGCCGCTGCCTTTTGAAGTGCTGAGCAATATGGATGTGTTTATGATTATCCTGGCCAGCACTATGCTGATAATGGCAGTGGCTATTGGCCGCAGGCCGGTAATCAGCCGTTGGGAGGGGCTTTGGTTTGTGCTGGCTTATGCTGCTTACATGTACTTCCTGGTACACCGTGAATCATTGCAGGCCGGCATAGCTGGCTAGGTAGGCATAGCGCTCGGTGAGCTTACCCTGGCGGGTAATGGTAGCCCGCTCCAGCACTTGTTCTTCATCACCGGATAAGAATAAGGGTAATACCCGACTGATAAGTTCCTTGCCAAAATCGTGCGAGGCATCGCGGGGTAGCTCGTTGGGCAGATTATCGATAGCCATTACGGTGATATTTTCCCGGTCGGAATAGGCAGGTGCTTCGCCACGTTGGCGCGGGTCATAATCATATACCGGATCGGCTATGGTGGTAGGCCTTATTGTAGTAGGGATAGAGCCTTCGATATCACAGGTGATGTCGGCTATTACTTTTATGCGAAATCGCGGGTCGTTAAGGTCATCCAGGGTAAATAACACGGGAGCCCGTGGGTCCCAGTAAGCTCCGGCAATCAGCAGATCGGTGGCGTAGGCGTAGCGCAGGAAATCACCGCTATAGCGCTCCGGGTGCTGGTGGAACTCCTCTTTACTGAACGGCTTACCCTCTTTATGCTGGTGGTAGTCCTGTGATTCCAGTTGCACATATACCGCTTCGCTAAACTCCTCAAGCAGATATTCTTCAGGCGTAACCTTGCGGATGCCGGCCCCCTCCAGTACCTCCATAGCGCCATGGGCCACCCGGCCGCCACCGGTAAGGGCTATTTTGATGGGGGGCAGTTTTATTTTGGCAAATTCCGTACGCAGGTCGGCCAGATCGAAGCACTGGTAGGCCCTGCGTAACTCAAATAGGCCAAATTTTTTGCCATAAGTAAGCAGTCCGTTGTAGGCGCCCACAATGCCGGCATAGCGACCGAAAGCCACTATACGCTGGCCGTTTTTATCGGTAAGCACTTCGTAATCGATCAGGGTGATGTTTTTCTCCAGAATTGCCCGCAGCAGGTTGCGGTTATACGGTTGTTCTTTTATGGTATGAGAGAAAAACATATAGGTCTTATCGGCAATCAGTTGTGGTATGGGTACCTCTTTTACACCCAGCAAAATATCGCAGTCAGCCACATTGTCCTTTACCGGCAGGCCCAGTTGGCGGTATTCATCATCGGTAAAACAGCGGAGGTCGCTGCTTTGTACACACACTTCGAATTCGGGATAAGAATCGGTCAAATACCTGGCTTGCTCAGGGGTGAGCGGCACCCGCCTGTCTGGCGGCACCTTTCCTTCTTTGATCAATCCGATTTTAATCATATACGCTGGCTCTTGCTGCCGCAAAGATAGCTTACAACAGACTGTTTTTCCGGTAGCAGCGCCCGAAGATTAGCTACCGAAGCCTTCCTTTTCAATCCGGTTGAGGTATTTGTTGATTTCTATTAAAAGAATAAGTAGGTAAGCCAGCGCCATGGCCAAAATGGCTCCCATAACGGCTGCTTTTACCAGGCTGGGGCTTTCCGGTTTGGTAAAGGTAGTAAAGCCATCCACCAGCTCGAAATCAGAACCGAGTTCATAATCTTCACGGGCCCGTAAAAGTCTGTCGAAGATAATGACACCCTGATTGTAAACACTCACCGGGTCCACCACTACATTGTCGGCCAAGACCACGCTTCCCGAGGCATCGTTTTGGTCGCTGGCCTGAGAGCGCAGGTTCAGGTTGTAGGCTTCCTTCAGGCTGTCGAGCAGCAGTACATCGGCACTGAGCTTGGCTATTTTGGCTTCCAGGTTAGACCGGGTTACCTTGATACGATTGGCTACATAGGGGCTGTTGCGGAAAAAACCAACCAGGGCATCTTCCAGGTTTTCAATGATTTGTGTATCATAGATATAAACCCGGATCAGGAAAGTATTCCGGTTTTCAACTTCAATCTGGGCAATAATTCTATCTATATCCTTTTTATCTATTTTTAAATCTGCAAGTTTTTGCTTTAGGAGTTCAATCTCCACTACATCATTTTCATCAATAAAAGGCTCGTAATCAAAGTTGACAATATTTTTGGCCAACTCTTCGCTGATATTAAGCTCTTTTGCCAGGCCGGTGCGGTTTTCTTCATCACAAAGCAGGTTTAATTTATCAATATTATTTTCTACCAGCTTGGCATTAAAATAATCTGATTTTAAAACCAGCGAGGTCTGATAATAAGGTTTAGCTGTTTTATTGTAAGACACCCCGGCAATCAGGCCCAAAATCACAGCGCTGACCAGTAGTATCTTATATCTGAAGGTAGCTCTGCGGATGGCCAATATCATGCGGATAAAGCCATGCCCGATGCGGACAAAGAAATTGCCAATGGCCTGAAAAAGCTTGCGCAGGTCTATTTCATCGTCTTGATAGGCGGGAGGAGGTGTTTGCTGGTTCATCTTTTAGCTGATTTATGCAAATGTATAAAAATAAACACGTTTGCTTTGAGCTATCTGTACTACTTTTACGCTCGCAAAAATAAAGCATTGGATAACTTCAGTAAAATGAAAAAAATAGCGGTTATCGGTTTGGGTTATGTAGGCCTGCCATTGGCGGTTGAGTTTGGCAAAAAAAGGGCGGTTGTCGGCTTTGATATTGACAGCAGAAGAATAGCCGAGCTACGCCAGGGCCACGACCGTACCGAGGAAGTGGACGAGCAGGAACTGGCTGAGGCCAAACACCTGACTTATACCGACAATCTCGAAGATATACGCGACTGCCAATACTACATTGTCACGGTACCCACACCTATAGATGAGCATAAAAAACCCGATCTGACACCCCTCGAAAAGGCCAGCACAGCCTTGAGCAAGGTGCTGAAAAAAGGCGATATCGTTATTTACGAATCGACCGTATATCCTGGGTGTACCGAGGAGGTATGTGTGCCGCTGCTGGAACAGGGCTCCGGGCTGGTCTTCAATAGTGACTTCTTTTGTGGCTATTCGCCCGAGCGCATCAATCCGGGCGACAAGGAGCACCGGGTGGCCAATATTAAGAAAGTGACCAGCGGCAGCACCCCCGAAGTGGCCGAAGAGGTGGATCAGTTATACCGGGAGATTATCACGGCCGGCACCCACAAGGCCTCTTCCATTAAGGTGGCGGAAGCGGCCAAGGTAATAGAGAATGCCCAGCGCGACCTGAACATAGCTTTTGTAAACGAACTGGCTAAGATCTTTCATAAAATAGGCATCGACACCCACGAAGTGCTGGAGGCAGCCGGCACCAAGTGGAACTTCCTGCCCTTTAAGCCTGGCCTGGTAGGCGGGCATTGCATAGGTGTGGACCCTTATTACCTCACCTACAAGGCCGAGAGCCTGGGCTACAACCCGCAGGTTATTCTGGCCGGCCGCAGGATCAACGATGGCATGGGTGCCTATGTGGCCAACCGTGTGATGAAGATGCTCAACAAGCAGGGTAAAGCCCACGAGGCACATATCCTGGTGCTGGGGATTACCTTCAAGGAAGACTGCCCCGATATCCGCAACTCGCGGGTGATAGATGTAATCCGTGAGCTGCAGGACTATGGCGTGCAGGTGGAGGTGTACGACCCTCATGCCGACAAGGAAGAGGTGAAAGAAGAATATGGCGTAACGTTGCTGGAAGAGCCCGGCCGTGATTATAGCGCTATTGTACTGGCTGTTAACCACCGTGAGTTCAAGGATTTGGATTGGCAGGCGCTGAAATCCGGCAATCCGGTAATTTTTGATGTAAAAGCCGGCCTCGACAAGGAGCTGGCTTCCGAACGACTCTAGTCTCCTTTAAACTCGGCCAGTAGCGGCAACAGTTTGTCTTTTTCCGAGGTGATTATGGCCTCTGACGGCAGGCGCCAGTCGATGGCCAGGGCCGGGTCGCTGTACAGCAGGCCCGACTCCGATTCTTTATTATAATAATTGTCGGCCTTGTAATGGATGGTGGCATTTTCCGACAACACGGCAAAACCATGGGCAAAACCACGCGGAATAAAGAGCTGCTTTTTGTTTTCGGCCGACAGCAAAATACCGAATGACTGACCATAGGTGGCGGAGCCGGGGCGCACATCTACCACTACATCCCAGATTTCGCCTTCGAGTGCCCTGACCAGCTTGGCCTGGGCATGGTGGCCGGTTTGCAAGTGCAGGCCGCGTATTACCCCGTAGCGTGAGCGCGACTGGTTGTCCTGCACAAACTGCGGTGAGTAACCCAGCGCTTCATCCAACAGTTTTTGGTTAAAGCTTTCGAAGAAATAACCGCGGTGGTCTTCTAATACCCGTGGCTCGATAATAAAGCAGCCTTTCAGAGGAGATTCGCTAAAGGTCATTTGAGTAGGTTTTGCAGATAAACACCATAGCCGCTTTTGGCCAGAGGCTCGGCCAGGCGCAATAATTGTTCGGCATCAATATAGCCCATCAGGTAGGCTACCTCTTCGATACAACCGATTTTCAGCCCCTGGCGCTCTTCGATTACACGCACAAACTCACCGGCCTGCATCAGCGAAGCAAAGGTGCCCGTATCGAGCCAGGCGGTGCCGCGGCTCAACACACCTACATGCAGATTTCCCTGCTCCAGATAGGTCTTGTTCACATCAGTAATCTCCAATTCACCGCGGGCGCTGGGCTTTATGCTTTTGGCAATAGACACCACCTGATTATCATAAAAATACAGGCCGGGTACGGCATAGTTCGATTTGGGTCGGGTCGGCTTTTCTTCAATTGACAACACCTTGCCTTCATCATCAAACTCCACCACACCATAGCGCTCGGGGTCGGCCACGTGGTAGGCAAATACCACTCCGCCATCCGGATCGTTATGACTTTGCATCAGCTCGGCCATGCCGGAGCCGTAAAAGATATTATCCCCCAGAATGAGGGCCACCTTATCGCGGCCGATGAACTCTTCACCAATCAAAAACGCCTGGGCCAACCCTTCGGGGCGCTCCTGAACAGCATAGGAGAAAGAGCAGCCCAGTTGGGAGCCGTCACCCAACAGCTTCTCAAAATGGGGCAGGTCGGTGGGGGTGGAAATAATCAGGATATCGCGAATGCCGGCCAGCATCAGGGTAGAAAGCGGATAGTAAATCATCGGCTTGTCATATACCGGCATCAGTTGCTTGCTCACTGCCAGGGTAAGGGGATGCAAACGGGTGCCGGCACCACCGGCCAGGATTATTCCTTTCATAGGTTTATAATTTGCCTGCAAATATCCGAAATTATCGCGATTTGCCGGCTGCTAAGGCTGGCGGTTGCGCCATAAGCGGAAATCATCCCAATAAACCTGCAGCACAGCCCCTTTGCTTTGCATATAAGCCAACAATTCGGCAGAAGTATAAAGTTTGAAAGGGTTAAAGTGGCGGAAGCCGTCCGGGCAGGGGTCATCGGGGTGATGGGTGTAATGGGTAATATCAAAAAGGGTTTGCCGGGTGCCGCTATCGGGAGTTACGGCCAGATAAAAACGGCCATTGTTGCGGTTGCCTTCTTTCAGGTAAATATCGATCGTCAGCCATTGACCCAGCGGCAGGTCGTAGTCGGAGCGGTAGTCTTCCCATACGGTTTGCCATTTGCTGCCATTGTAGGTTTGCCCGTGTACACCCAGGTGCAGCGGCCCGCTGGCAGCTTCTGTTCTTTGCAGGTTTACCGTAATCCGAAAAGGATACGGCTCGCCTGTCCAGTTGGCATTGTTCCAGTATTCAAACAGGGTGAGCCAGGTAAAGTTCACCTCTTGCAGCCATACCAGGTCGGGATGCAGGTAGAGGCGCACGGATTGGTATATCTCCGGCAGGCAGGTATTCTCGTAAACATTGGCCTGAATGCGGCCCTTTATATTATTTACATTGGGACCCTTCAGCCAAAAAACAAGAGCGGTATTTGCCGTATCAAGCGGGTCAGGCACCAGGCGGGCATATCGCTGGCTGCTGTCACCGCCCTGATACTGGATATTAAAACTGCCGATATTGGCATGCTGCTCAAAAGCCTGCCAGTCGTTGGGTGGCGGCAGGGTGTTGTCGGTGCCGGTAAACGCCTCTATGGCTTTCGGGGGCATACCGCTGGTGGCCGGCTCGAACCCGGTTTGGAAAATCAGTTCTTCTGCCAGGTCGCAGCCGGTAGGTTGACAATCCTGAGCCGGATCACCCGGTTGGCGGCAGGTCAGCAAGAAGATACTAAGTAACAAAAGAGTTGTTTTTTTCATGTTGAGATGATTTTACCGGTTGTTTGTATAAGTCTGATTATTTCACCGGCCTGCCGGCTGAGGAGCTGGCGGGCTACAGCCGGTTGCATCGCCTCTTGCCGGCTAAGCGGGCCGTTGGCGATGGCGAACAAGGCGTCCAAATCAGGATGTAACAGATCATAGGCCTCCGGGGCTATTTCTCCGGCCAGGGCAATCACCGGCTTTTGGTGTTGATGCGCCATACGGGCTATTTGCCAGGCCAGTTTACCGTTGGCCGTTTGGCTATCAAGGCGTCCTTCTCCGGTTATCACCAGATCGGCTGCCTGTATTTTTTCCTCCATTTTCAGCAGTGGGAACAAGACCTCGGCAGCCGGTTGCAGTTGTGCCTGCAAGAAGGCCGCCAGGGCAAAACTCAGCCCCCCGGCTGCCCCGCTGCCCGGCAAGTGTGCTTTGTCGCTGCCTGTATGCGAGGCCACCAGTCCGGCAAAGTGCAGCATGCCTTCTTCCAGCTGCGCTATGGTAACGGGGTCAGCACCTTTTTGGGCGGCAAAGGTATGGGTAGCGCCTGCCGGGCCGGTGAGCGGGTTGGTTACGTCATTGACTACCGTAAACCGGCAGCTTGCCAATTCGGGCAAGACATTTTGCTCATCAATCCTGTCGATGTGTCTGAGGGCGGCACCAACCGGCTCTACCGGCTGGCCGTTTTTGTCCAGAAAGTGCCAGCCCAGGGCTGCCAGCATACCGATGCCGGCATCGTTGGTGGCGCTGCCGCCCAGGCCGATGATAAACCTGCGGCAGCCTTTTGCCAGCGCCTGACCAATCAGCTCGCCTACCCCATAGGTAGTGGTTTGGGCCGGCTGGCGTTGGTCTGCTGGCACAAGCGCCAAACCGGCTGCGGCCGCCATTTCGATAACTGCTGTGCCATCGGGCAGGAGGCCATAAAAGGCGGCTACCGGCCTACCCAGCGGGCCGGTAACCCGGGTGAATACCTGTTGCCCCCCGGTGGCAAACAGCACAGCCTCCACGGTGCCTTCGCCACCATCGGCTACCGGTACGGGCGTTACGGTAAACTGCGGGGCAACTTCTTTGATACCGGCTGCCACGGCTGCCGCTACCTCCATAGACGACAGGCAGCCTTTAAATGAGTCGATGGCGATGAGGATATGCATGTTCTGTTGAACGAAGATACCCATAATTAAGGGAAAACAAAGGCGCTTTGGTTAGCGCAGGAAGCGCGATCTACGAATGGCTTCCAGGCCCATGCGCCACGACATATAGGGTACCCCCTGGCGGTGGTTGGCCCGGCTTATCTGGTATAGGGTGCGCCAGTGCCTGAACAGGACGCCATAGGCACGTAACAACGTAAAGCCCGGGGCATAGATATGGGCCGGCTCGGAGGCGGCCCCGTTGAGTTCGAGGATTTTAAAATTACCTTTATAGAGCGCCTCTACATTAGCACAACGGAGGTCGAAGCGCCCATAATAAAAGCCGTCAATCTGGTGGGCCAGGTGGTTGAAGGTGCGGTGCAGCTGCTCGTTGATCAGGTGGGTGCCATCCAGGAAGGTGGTGCCGCGCACATGGTTGCCGATAGGCTCGAGCAGCACCTCTTCACCCGGCTGTGGCACCGCATCCAGTCGCTGGTCGTTCTTCTTTTGCAAGCGCCTGAGCTGCAGCCGCGCTCGCGGATTGCCCTGCATCAACTGGGCTACGCTATGATGGCCGTCACCGGTAACCTTAAGCAAACCCTTTACCACCACGGAGCTCACCTGTCCCGTTTCATCTCCCGGCAGGCGATAATAAAATACCCCTACTTCCAAAGGCAGATCGATATATTCCTGCAGAATAATTGTATCGGTAGTTTGCTGCAGATAATGTTCTAAGTCTGCACTATTGTACAACAAGGCTACGCGAAAGCCGCGCTCGCCCACATCGGGCTTGGCAATAACCGGAAAGTTCAGACCTGCCGCTTGCATGGCGCGGAGCGTACGTGGTAGCTCATGAGGGGGTGATTGCAGGATGGTAGTCGGCACCAGTTCGGCCGGCAGCTTGTCGAGGATATCTTTTTTGGAAGCACCCAGAATACCACCATAGGCAAAGCCCGGATTGGCGGCACTCATATAAAACAACGCCCGGGCTTTGAGACCGCACCACAACCAGTAGGCAAAAATGGGTAGATATACGATGTACCAGGGCCAGTATTCCCAGTGGCGCAGCTTATGCCAGAAGTTTTGCAGGGCTACCACCGCCAATGGCAATCAGCCGGCCGGGTTGTGGCGATGGTACTTAAGGGTGGACACCGCTATGCCAAAACCCTCCGGTAGCGTGACATGCGGGCACACTTCGGCAATACCGATCTTGACCAGGGCCATGTGGTGTACTACGTGTTCGATATTGTAAACAATTTCGCGGGCCAGGTTGGTATCCACTGTTATTTCCTGATCGGTTTGCGGGTCATAGCTTACTGCCAGGGTAAGCGGCTGGTTTAGATTGGCATGCTCAACGAACAATCCGATTTGGCCGATCATATCGGTGAGCAGCAGCTTGCTTTGTTCCAGGTCGCGGCTATGCGAGCGGTGATCGTAGCTTACCAGCCCGCTGGGTACTCCTTGCATCAGGCACTGGAAAAACTCCAGCGCATGACGGTAGTGCTGGCCGATAGTGGCACCACCAAAAGCACCGACAGGAGTGGTAAGCTCACGGTCGGTCAACTGATCCAATACCTGGCCAATTTGAAGCAGAATTTGGGAACAGGCGGTTTTAAGATTCATAAGTTAGTTAGGCTGTTTACGGTTCTTAATGTTAGCGTATTTTGGGCTATCGGCAAATATTAGCCGGTTAGAATTTTTCAGGTTGTATAACCTACATACAATTTTGCCGGGGTAAAAGTTCATTTTTTATCCATAATTTTTTGCCAGTTGGCATCGGCAGCTTGCTTCAAGGCTTGCTCGTTGTTATTCCAGTCAATCAAGGTGTTGTTGAAGTAGAAATTGTAAAAAAGATAAAGCTTGCCATCCACTATTTTGTAGGTTTTGGGGTCAATTTTCACTTTGCTGCCGTCCAGACCCATAGCATAGGCACACCAGCCGCCATATTGCGGCTCAAAATGCTGCGGATTCTTTTTAAACAACTCCCGGTTTTCAGGGGTAGCAAACCAGTAGGTTACCCCCTTGTAGGTATAGCTCAGGTCTTTGTTGCCGCGCTGCGGTTTGCCTTGAAAGTAACTCACCACATCGTAACCCTCTACGGCCAACGTACCGTTTTTCAGGTTAAACTCAGCCTGCCGTTTAGCGGCATCCTGGGCA
>WFNR01000038.1 GCA_015488485.1 Cyclobacteriaceae bacterium
ACCCAAGTACATCATAGACGGTAATGCGCATCCCTCTTATACAAGGCTTGCCAAATCTAACGTGTGGGTCAATTGTTATGATGTCGGTATAAGGACGTTCCATATTTCAAATTTACGAATTATTCACCAATTGGTTAGCATGAAGCCCACCGCAAAACTGCCTGCCTGCAACGCATTGGAGAAGTCTGACTTGAAACCCGTAGTTATTCCCACAGCCGTTATTTGTGCCCTGCCCCTGTTGGGCAGGGCACAAATAAGAAGTACAATCACAATTAGTTTTTGCATTTCGCTGTATTCCCTTTATCGCTATCTTACATAAAAACTTACTCTTCCTGGTTTTTCTTTCTGAAATAAAACTGATATCCAAGTACAAAACTTAGTCTTTTAAAATTGTTTATAAAAGGGTAGTTAGCCCCTTCAATTTCTAAATCATTTGTATAGGTATGGCTAAGGTTTTCGGTATATCTGGCACTTAAGCTAAGCCTTTTATAATAAATACTCCAGCCATACCCCCAGGAAACAAACGTTTTACCCGGTGCAGCAGCTATGCTGTTTAATACCGTAGCTACCATTGGTAATTTGCCATTAAAATCAGAAATTGGGACATAGTCTTTTTTACGATTAATATTAAAATGCAAAGAGATTTCGGCAAATGCTAACAGCTTTACTTGTTTAATTTTAATAAAAGTAAATTGAGGCCGTACGCTTACTTGTATATCTCTAAAAGTCTGCGAACCTCCTTTTTTAATAATATAAGGGCCTATTACAGCTGGCTGATTCACATTATATACACCATAACCTGGGTCAAGTTTATAGAAATACATAGCCAATACAGACTCAAACCGGGGGGAAATACTATACCCCACATTTATGCCAATCGTTCTTAACTCTCTAATGCCTTCACGGTCATTATACCCATTTTCAATCATAATACTATCGGCAACTAAGTTGTTGCCCCTGTATTCGGTTGCTGCAGTACCAATAGTAGGTTCAAAAAATAGTTTTTGTGCTAGTACACTTGTACCAGCACAAATAGAAAGAAGTAGTAGTATATATTTAGCGTTGTCTAACATAAAAACTTACATACCCTGTATTGTATAAATAACCATCTCCGTTTGCTGCATCACAATATTCTACAGCTGAACTTTTTAAGATGTCATCTTCATCTGTAATTGTACGTTTAGCCGTTGCAGTAACCGTAGTACCGTTTATTTTAGTTGAAATATCTACAGAAACTTCTATAGAATTACCAGTATCTCTTTCAATCCAATCATAAACCATTGTATCACCATAAATTGATTTGTCCCAAGTTACTATTTCAACTCCGGAATTTCTCCAAATCGTTTGGCAATTAAACCAGGAACAATCCCTGAAATCACCATCTTTACCCGTTACGGCTTTTTGTAATTGAATAACACTACCATTAGCTTTTGCCATTATAATTGTAGCAATAAACTCTTGACCACCATCAAACCAATCATTTATTCTTTTAAAATCATTATAATCATTAACTTTCATCTTAACCAATTCATCTTTGGTATTTTTAATATCCCTATCACAAGTTGCGGTTCCACCACCGGCACTTCCACCACCAGGACCTCCACCGCCTGAAGAGCCTCCACCTAGGCTGCAAAGATTTTGAGCTTCATAATAATCATTCAAAAAATAATAATTTTTGGTTGGTGTACTATAATATGGATCTATCGAAAGTGGGCAAAGCCCATCAACCCTCCCATTTTTTTCTTTAGGCACACCAATAAGTCTTTCATTTTCACTAATTACTATAATCGGTTCTGTAGGCTCTTCATTTATTGGTAATTGGTGCTCATTACCTTCAGAATCATAGGCTAAAATATACTCTAACCCTTGAGTAGATCGAGGAATAACCGCAATTAAAGGCAAATCATTTTCTTCATCCCAGGTTTCGGCAGAAGCATTGGCCAACTCCGGCACGGCTATCTGTAGCAGCGGGTAGTACTGCTGCAGCGAGTCCAGAAAGTCGTCCGCACTGCTGCGGGCATTGGCCGGTTGCGGGCCAAACAGCGCCTCCTTAAAGGTAACTTCGCGCACCCGGCCGCTGGGTTCGGTAATACGCACCGGCTTGTTCAGGTGCGTACCCAACAGAAAGTTGTAGTCTCCGTCAAACTGTTGCAGAACTTCTTCCCTGATAAACCTGCGCATGTCGGGTTCTTTTAGCGATGCGGCCAGTTGGTGGGCAAATTTTACTGCCAACTTATCCCTAACCGTCTGATATTCAGCATCTACCTCTGTGCCCTTAGGGGGGGGATTCCAGGTTAAACTGCTGACAACCAATAGCCAAACCAATGAAAGTCAATGTACATAATCTGATAACATTTTTCATAGTACAATTGACTTTATATAGTACAATTGACTTTATTGTGAATAATACTGCAATGTAATAACTCCAATTGTTAATGTCAAGAAAAACATGATTTTTTATAACCAAAACTATCTATGAGTGTCTGTAGCTGTGGCCTATCGTGAGAAACACAGCCAAATTTTTTCAAAAATATTTGGTTTATATTATAAACTACTTTATATTTGCTAAAAAATTCAGTTGCTATGGACAAAAACAAGGAATTATCACCCGAAAAGAGCTTTGAGTTGATCAACGAAATCATCTCGGAGGCGCGCAGCAAATTTGAAGAGAACGGCTTTATTTATATGTTTTGGGGCGCTTTGATCGCTATCGCCACTATCGGGCAGTTTATCCTGATCCGCCAGGGGCATGCTGCTATAAGCTGGTACCCTTATCTGCTCATGCCGGCCGGAGCCGTGTTTACCGCCTTTTATTATGCCAGAAAAGAAAAGTCGCGTGTCAACCGCATCAGCAAGGCACTCGGCATTCTCTGGTGGGCCATTGCCTTAAACCTTATGATTTTGGGTTTTGTTTATGCGTACATACTGCGCGAGCATTTGATACCGGTTTTTCTGATATTACAAGGCATCGGCATGATTGGCGCAGGGGCTATTATTGAAAACCGCTGGCTTTTGTCGGCCGGTATTATCACCAATATTGCAGCCTTTGTCTGCTTTTATCTCGACTGGCAATTCCACCCTCTGCTGGCCGGCATAGTAGCTATTGTGGCCATTTTTGTGCCCGGCATGATGATTATGCTTAAACACAAGAAGTCAACCCATGTATAAGAAGCTCAACCCCATCTTACACTCGCAACTACGCCTGGCCATTGTTTCTTACCTGGTGAGCCAGGGCAAATCCGATTTCAACCATCTTAAGGAAATCACCAATGCCACCTCGGGCAACCTGAGTGTGCAGCTTAAAAAGCTGGAGGAAGCCGGCTACATCCAAATAAAAAAGGGCTTTCAAAACAACTACCAGCACACCGCGGTAGAAATTACCGGCAAAGGGATTGATGCTTTTGAAGAATATGTGACAGCCATCAAGCAATATTTGAAATAGTTTTTTTGACAATATGGTTTATAAAATAAACTAACTTATAACCCAAACATCATGATACGAGTAATATTAATTACACTGTTATTTATTTCCTGCCAGGGAAACACCACCCAAACGGCCCTAAGCTATCAGAATCAGGTGGCACAACTGCAACCCGACACCCTGTTGGCCGGTATTCAGGATAAAATTTACCGGGCATTTGTACAGAGCTTGCTGACAAAGAACAACGGTTCGCTGACGGAGTTAAGTGCCGGGCTGGCGCAACTGTACGAAACCCGGCATCACAATCTCATCCAATACTGGCGGGCTTATCTGCAGTTTTACCTCTCCATTTACTACCTGAATAAGGGAGACAAAAAAACAGCCGAAAAAGAAATCGACAAAGGCCTGGACTGGCTGGAGGAGATGAAGAATAAAAATTCGGAAGACTATGCCCTGCTATCAGAGATGCTGGGGTTCAGCATACAGTTCAAACCATTAAAAGCCATGTTTCTGGGCCCTGAAGCACAGGATTATGCCACCCTGGCTATCAAGCTCGACTCGACCAATCTGCGGGCCTATTATGTCTATGCCAGCAATGATTTCTATACCCCGGAAGCGTTTGGCGGAGGCAAAGAAGCCGAAAAATATTTGCTTAAAGCCCTGTCACTGCCGGCTCAAAAAATAGCCAATGAGTATTTACCCTCCTGGGGAAGAGAGGAGTCGTATGAGCTGCTGATAAAGCTCTATATCAAAAAAGAAAAATGGGAATTGGCCAAAAAATATTTTAAGCAGGGGATAAAGGAATTTCCCGAGAGTTATTCTATCAATCAACTGGCTTCCAAGCTAATTGGCAAGTAGATGATTTACCGGGGGTTTTTCATATTGTACGCACTGCTTTTGCCTGTTGACTCTATTGCGCAATCGGTTATCCGAGGCCGGGTAAAAGACCAGCAGGGGCAGCCGCTTTTTGCCGCCAATGTGTATCTGAAATCGGCTCCCCAAAAAGGCACTACCACCAATTTCGATGGGGAATTTGAAGTGCAATTTACCAGCGATAGCGACACCCTGGCGGTTTCCTATATTGGCTATAAAACCCAGGAAATACCGTTGCGCAATGCAAATTCAACAGAAGAAATGGTTGTGGTCTTGCAGGAAAATGCCTGGGCTATGGCAAAGGTTGTCATTACGGCCAAAGACCCTATCTCCGAGCAGTTTTCGGTAGTAAAAATGTCGATGTTAAAGGACGTATATCTAAACCCCGTTGCGCAAGGCGACCCCCTAAAGGCTATCACCTCCTTGCCTGCTTCCACCATCATCAATGAAACGGCCAACCCTTCTTTGCGTGGCAGTTCGGCAGACAGGTCGAGGGTGGTACTAAATGGCGTGCCCATATACAAGCCCGTGCGGGCCAGCCAGTTGAACAACCAAGGGTTCTTCAGCTTGTTTAATGCCGAACTAATTGACAAGCAATATGTGTATGCCAGCAATCCGCCCCTGACGTACGGCAATACCAGTGCCGGCCTGGTAGAAATTCAAACCCTTCAACATTTGGAGGCAAACCACCTGCAACTGTCGGTAGGGCTGGCAAGCCTGGGCTTGCTGGTAGCTCAAAAAATTAAAAAAGATATTGCCTTTGTACAGGTCTATGGCAATTACCAGTTTTCGGATGCTTTTGTCGGTATGCAGGCTGAAAAACTACCTGATATCAACAAATTCGCTAACCGCGATGCCGGCATCAATTTTCACAGCAAGATAGGGCAAAAAGCAGCATTTAACTCCTATACCTATTTTATTGATGAAAATTTCAACGGCACCAACGAGCAGTTTACCTACCGGGGCGAGGTGGCCACCGACAAGCGTAGAATCTTTACGGTAAACAACCTGAAATTCTTTACGGCCAAAGGTGTATTGAGTATCAACAGCGGAGCAAACAAAGCTCTGCAGCATTTCAACTTTGGCAATATCTATTCCGAACAAAAAACACGGCAGGTATTTACTGCGGTAGATTATAAATGGTTTTTGTCGGCAAGTACCGATTGGCAATTCGGTATCACGCACGAATTTCACAGCCATACCTTTAACGACAGCATTCCGGCCTACTACTATGCGCTGGCACCAAATGCACCGGCCGATTTTAAAAACACTTCTACCCACAATCATATTCTGGAGATATACTACTACAGCAATTGGGATATAAATGATAAACTGACTTTTTCATCGGGTATACGTAGCAATATACCTATAGAAAATCAAAAACATTATTTCAGTTGGCAATCAGGTATAAAATACCGCATCAACGGCCACCACGCTTTGTTGCTGAGTGGCGGCAAATATCACAATTATTCCATCCCGTCCTATTTTTCAAAAAAATACAGTTTACTGACAAGCCATCAAATAGCCCTGGATTATTCGTATGAAATGAAAAATACCTTGCTAAAAGCCGCTACCTATTTTAAGAAAGAAACCGGAGAACAATCTGTCGATACTTATTTCTTTGCTGATAAGCTAAACACCTTCGGTCTGGAGCTCTTTGCCGAGTACAATTTTTATGAGTATTTCAAGTTTACCCTGGCCAATTCATTTATCGATCAGAAAATGACATTTGAGGGCAAAGATTATCCCGGCCCCAAAGATTTTGATTATTTCGTAAAAACCACCCTGCAGTACAACAACCCCCGGATCTTTTCGGTGGCACTAACATTTACCGGCAGGCCCGGCACCTATTACAACCAGATTACCGGTTCAGTGTACGATGGCCAAAGCGGTTTTTACCGACCCGTATTTGCCGAGAAGCTATATACCGGTCAGTACAGTCATTACAACCGTTTTGATTTAAGTTTAAGTAAATTTATCAGATTGAAAAAGAATGCTGTAATTGCTTACTTATCAGTCAATAATCTGCTTGATATGCACAATCAAAAGCAAGTGCAGTACAATGCCGACTACTCCGTAAAACATTTTGATTATTACCAGTTTCGCACCATCTATTTCGGGGCAGTATGGCGGGTACACTATTAAGCATATGGTTATTTTGCTCATATTAAATTTTTTATTTGCCCTTTTTATTAAGCCTCAATAGGCCATGCCGTTTCAGATTTAGCTACTGGCAAAGGCCTATTGATATTTTCGGCTTTTACTTACATTTGTCAGAATGGATGTATTGATTTTAATAATAGTCGCACCGCTGTTCATATATATCAGGTTTCACGATGTTATTCATGAAATAATCTACCATATCCGTCTGTCACGGCCGCTGAGTCAGCGCTACCTGCAGCCTATTATCAAGTTCAACCATTTTTACAACTACCTGCCCGAGGCCAGCCGAAAGCGTTTCCGCAAAAAGGTCAGGGAGTTTTTGCTCAACAAGAAGTTCGTACCGCGCCAGATGCCGGCCGTCACAGACGAAATGAAAGCGCTGATTGCCGCTGCGGCCGTGCAGCTCACCTTCGGTCTGCCCGATGTCATCCTGCTGCACTTCGACAAAATACTGGTGTACCCGGACACCTATTACTCTACCCTGGGGCGCCAATACCACAAGGGCGAGGTAAACCCGCGTATGGGTATTATTGTCCTCTCCTGGAAAGCCTTTGTCTCGGGCTATGCCGATCCGCACGATGGCATCAACCTGGGTCTGCATGAAATGGTCCATGCCCTTAAATTTGAAAATGTAATCCGCAATGGCGAACATCATTTTTTCAATCTGGAGGAATATAAAAAATGGCTTGATCTGGCCAAAAAAGAGATAGCCAAAATCAGAAGCGGTGAGCAAACCATCTTTCGCGACTATGCCGGTGAAAATGAGGATGAGTTTTTTGCCACCTGCATAGAGGTTTATTTTGAGCAGCCCCACCGCCTGTACCGCTACAACCGCCAGCTCTATACCACCCTCTCCAATTTACTCAACCAGGATACCATCCGCCTAATACCGGATACCGACCGGCCGGATACCTGACAGGATAAAATAGCAGTATTATCTAATATCCACTTAATGAAAATTCCGATATTAGCGTCCTGATGGCATCCATGCACTGGCAATCGCTACTATCACCGCTGCGGGCAGGCGGCAAGGCTCCGGCCGGCCAACCCGACCGCAGCGCTTTCGAGATCGATTTCGACCGCATTATTTTCTCGCTGCCTTTCAGGCGCCTGCAAGACAAAACCCAGGTCTTCCCCCTACCGGAGGATGACTTCGTGCACAACCGCCTGACCCATAGTCTGGAGGTGGCCTCGGTGGCGCGCTCGCTGGGCAAAAAGGCCGGTGAAGCCCTGCTGCAGCGCCACCCCGACCTCAACGGCTACACGGCAGGCGATTTCGGGGCCATTGTCAGCGCTGCCGCCCTGGCCCACGATGTCGGCAACCCGCCTTTCGGCCATGCCGGAGAGCAGGCCATATCGGGATTTTTTGCCCACCACCCGGTCGCGCTGGAGCTAAAAAAAATGCTCAGTGAAGCCGAGTATACCGACCTCACCGCCTTTGAAGGCAACGCCCAGGGCTTCCGCCTGCTCAACCAGACGCATCATGGCCTGCGCCTGACCTACGCCACGCTGGGCGCCTTTAGTAAATACCCGCGGCAGTCGCTGGGCAACCGCGAAAAAGGCCGCGCCAGCCAAAAGAAATATGGCTTTTTCCAGACTGAGAAAGAGCAGTTTGCTGCCGTAGCCGAAGGGCTGCAGCTGCTGCAAGCCGCCCCCTGGGCCTGGCACCGCCATCCGCTGGCCTTTTTGGTAGAAGCGGCCGATGATATCTGCTATCATATAATCGACCTGGAAGACGGCTGCACCCTCGGCCTGCTGAGCCTGGACGACACCATCGAGCTGCTGCGGCCGATCATCGGCAAGCGCTTTGACCGCACCAAGCTGCAAGCCAGGCAGTCGCTGCACGAAAAGACCGGCACCCTGCGCGCCCTGGCCATCAACGAACTGGTGGAGCAAACCGTAGCGGTATTTCTCGACCATGAAGAGGCGCTGCTCAGCGCTCATTACGACCGACCGTTGACCGCGGAGATACCGGCTGCTGCCGCCCTGCAGCAGGTAATTGACATATCGGTAGATAAAATCTACCGCGCCAGGGTAGTGCTTGAAAAAGAGCTGGCCGGCTTCGAAGTGCTGCAAGGCCTGCTCGAAGCATATGTAACCGCCCTGCTGCACCAACACCAGGGCAAGCCCGGCCGGCAGGACAAAAACCTGCTGGCAATCGTGCCCGATGAATACCGGCATCGGCTCAGCGGCACCTCCCTTTATGACGACCTGCGGGTAATCCTCGATTACCTGTCGGGCATGACCGATTCGCACGCCCTGACGCTGTTCAGAAAACTGAAAGGCATTACACTGCCGGGTGGGTAATTAAATTTGAAAATGCAGCAAACCGCCTTAAAATCAGCCCTTTTATCTGCTCAATTCGGCAAATTTAACTTACCTTTGTGGCCAGTTTTTTCAGAACCATGTGGAGTAAAATAGCCGATTTTATTATCAGGAACCGCCTGTTGCTCATCCTGACCATTGTAGCCATCACCATTTTTATGGGCTACAAGGCCCGCCAGGCCCAGCTCAATTACGATTTTGCCAAGGTAGTGCCCAAATCCGACCCCGACATGATTGAGTTCATGAAGTTTAAGGAGCTCTTTGGCGAAGACGGCTCCATACTGGCTATCGGCATCCACGACAGCAGCCTGTTTACCCCGCAAAACTTCAACCGCCTGCACTTCCTCACCGATCAGATAGCCGGCATGCCCGGTATCACCAATGTGCTGTCGCTTACCAACCTGCCCATGATGGTAAAAGACACGGCCGAGAAAAAATTCAAGCTGGTGCCGATCTTTAAAGAAATGCCTGAAGACCAGGCTACGCTCGACAGCCTGCTGCAGGTAGTAATGGACCAAAAGCTCTATTCGGGGCAACTGGTGAATCCGGACAACGGCATGGTGCTGATGCTGGTATCGTACGACCGCCATGTGCTCAACTCCGACAAGCGCATCGGTCTGACCGAGGACATTATGGAGGCCGGCAACAAATTCACCGAATATACCGGTATCAAGCTCTACTATGCGGGCATGCCTTTTATCCGCTCGGTAATTGCCGGCAAGGTAAAGGATGAGCTGGAAATGTTCCTGCTCTTTTCGGCCCTGATCACCGCTTTTATCATGCTGCTGTTCTTCCGCTCCTGGATGGCGGTGGTCTTCCCGATGATCATCATTGCCGTGATCGTAACCTGGGTGCTGGGCTCGCTGGTGCTGTTTGATTACCGCATTACCTTGCTCACCGGCCTCATTCCATCGGTGATTGTCGTCATCGGTATACCCAACAGCATTTACCTGATAAACAAATACCACCACGAATATCTGCTGCACGGTGATAAAATGCGGGCCATCCGCACGGTTACCCAGAAAATAGGCCTGGTAACGCTCATTACCAACGGCACCACGGCTGTGGGGTTCGGGGTGCTGATGTTCACCGATATTACCATTCTACGCGAGTTTGGCGTGATTGCCAGCCTCAATGTAATGGCTACCTTTATCGTGAGCATCATCCTGATGCCCAGTGTGTTCAGCTACCTGCCTGCACCAACCGAAAAGCAGCTCAAGCACCTGAGCTTCGCCCCGTTGGGTGGGGTGCTGCGTGCTTTTAACAATACCGTGCAAAAGCATAGCTATGCTGTTTTCGGTGTAACCATAACGGTAGTGATACTGGCCATTATCGGTATTTATAAGGTGCACTCGGTGTCTTACATGGTTGATGATATTCCGGAAGACAGCCAGGTAAAACAAGACCTGCGCTATTTTGAGAAGAACTTTTCGGGCATGATGCCGCTGGAAATAGTGGTGGACACCCACAAACGAAAAGGCGTAACCAACCTGCGTAACCTGCGTAAGGTAGATGAGTTTGAGAAATTTCTGGCCGCCCAGCCCGATATCTCCAACCCCGTTTCCATTACCAGTTTTGTAAAAGCCGCCCGCCAGGCTTTTTACAACGGCAAGCCCAAATATTATGCCCTACCGCGCAACAACAATGAGAAGAACTTCATCCTGGGTTATCTGAAAAACCAAACCGACAACTCCGGCCTGCTCAACTCTTTTGTTGACTCCACCGGCCAGAAAATCCGTATTTCACTTAAAATAAAGGATATTGGCTCCAACAAAATGGATTCGCTGGTAACTCAGGTAATCCGCCCCAAGCAGGAAGAGATTTTTGCCAAAACCAAACTCTCAGCCGTCATCACCGGTACCACTCTTTTGTTTATCAAAGGCAACTCCTATTTAATTGCCAACCTGAAGCAAAGCTTTGTGCTGGCCTTCTTTGTAATCGCCCTCCTGATGGGCCTGCTGTTTGCCAACCTGCGCATGATTATTCTTTCGATCATCCCCAACGTAATACCGCTGGCCATTACGGCAGCCCTGATGGGTTACTTCGGTATTCCGCTCAAGCCCAGCACGGCCATTATCTTTAGCATCGCCTTCGGCATCTCGGTCGATTATGCCATTCACTTTCTGGCCAAGTACCGCCAGGAGCTGTTCGCCAACAACTTTCAGGTGAGTGTGGCCATCAGCAACAGCATGCGCGAAACCGGCACCAGTATGATTTATACGTCTATTGTGCTGTTTTTCGGGTTTGTCATTTTCACGGCCTCCGACTTCGGGGGTACCGTAGCCCTGGGTATGCTTACTTCCATTACCCTGCTAATCAGCATGTTTACCAACCTGCTCGTATTGCCCACCTTGCTCATCACCTTCGATACCGGTAAGCGCAATGTGAAAATTCATCCGCCTATCGAAGAATATGACGGGCTGTACGATGAGGACGAAGAGCTTGACCTGACCAAGATGGCGCTGAGCAAGAATGGCGTGGACAAGAAGTATCAGGTAAAAAAATAGTTGAAACCGGCCATGAAATACAAAGAATATAAAGGGATAAACTATGCCGATATAGCGCGGGAGGTACTGCAACGCTGGCAGGACGGCAAAGTCTTTGAGCGATCGGTTGAAGGACGGGAAGGAGCCCCGTCTTTTACTTTTTATGAAGGGCCACCCTCGGCCAACGGCACCCCCGGCATCCACCATGTGATGGCCCGGGCGGTAAAAGATATTTTTTGCCGCTACAAAACCCTGAAAGGCTACCAGGTAAAACGCAAGGGCGGCTGGGATACCCACGGCCTGCCGGTAGAGCTGCAGGTAGAAAAAGAACTGGGCATAACCAAAGAAGACATAGGCAAAAAAATATCGGTAGAGGAGTACAACAAGCACTGCAAAGAAGCGGTGATGAAGTACAAAGACCAGTGGGACGAGCTGACTGAGAAGATGGGCTACTGGGTGGACTTGCAGAATCCCTATATCACCTTCGACCGCCATTATATGGAAACCCTCTGGTGGCTGCTGAAGCAACTCTACGACAAAGGCCTGCTCTATGAGGGTTTCACCATCCAGCCATACTCACCCAAAGCCGGTACCGGCCTGAGCTCGCACGAGCTCAACCAGCCGGGCGCCTACCGCGAAGTGAAAGACACTACCGTAGTAGCCCAGTTTAAGCGGGCCGATAAGGATGATGAGTTCTTCCTGGCCTGGACCACCACCCCCTGGACACTGGCCGCCAACACCGCCCTGGCGGTAAACCCGGCCATCGACTACCTCAAAGTGGCTACCTACAACCCCTATACCTACCAGCCGGTAAAAGTAATCTTTGCCAAAGACCGCCTCGGCTACCTGCTCAATACCAAAGCCGAAGGCATACCCCTGAGCGACTACAAGCCGGGCGACAAGCTGATTCCGTACGAGATACTGGAAGAGTACAAAGGCAAAGACCTGGTAGGCATACGCTACGAGCAGTTGCTGCCTTACGTGCCACCTACGGGCGATGCTTTCAGGGTAATTGAGGGCGACTTCGTAACCACCGATGAGGGTACCGGCATCGTGCACATTGCGCCCACCTTCGGGGCCGATGACTTCCGGGCTGCCAAAAAAGCCGGTATAGGCGCTATCCTGGTAAAAGACGAAGAAGGCAAAGACAGCCCCATTGTGGACAAGCAAGGGCGCTATGTAAAAGAAATGGGGGAGTTTGCCGGCATGTATGTAAAAAACGAGTACTACCCGGCCGGTGAAGCACCCGAAAAATCGCTGGATGTGCTGTTGGCCATTAAGCTGAAAGAGGCCAACCGCGCATTTAAGGTAGAAAAATACGAGCACAGTTACCCGCACTGCTGGCGCACCGATAAGCCGGTATTGTACTATCCGCTCGACTCCTGGTTTATCAAAACCACCGCCTTCAAAGACCGCCTGGTGGAGCTCAACAACACCATCAACTGGAAACCAGCCTCTACAGGCACGGGACGCTTTGGCAATTGGCTGGAAAACCTGGTAGATTGGAACCTGTCGCGCTCGCGCTACTGGGGTACCCCCCTGCCTATCTGGAAATCGGAGGATAAAAAAGAAGAAATCTGTATCGGCTCGCTGGCCGAGCTGCGGGCGGAGGTGGACAAGGCCGTGGCGGCCGGCTTTATGCAGGCCCCGTTGCCGGAAGATTTCGACCTGCACCGCCCTTATGTAGATGACATTGTGCTGGTAAGCCCCAGCGGGCAGAAAATGTACCGCGTGCCCGACCTGATTGATGTTTGGTTCGACTCGGGCGCCATGCCCTATGCCCAGTGGCACTACCCTTTTGAAAACCAGGAAGAATTTGCCCGCAGCTACCCGGCCGACTTCATTGCCGAAGGGGTAGACCAGACACGCGGCTGGTTTTTTACCCTGCATGCCATTGCCGGTATGCTGTTCGATTCGGTAGCTTTTAAAAACGTCATTGCCAATGGTCTGGTGCTGGACAAAAACGGCAACAAGATGTCGAAAAGGTTGGGCAATGCCGTAGACCCCTTTGCCACCATCGACAAGTACGGCCCTGATGCCCTGCGCTGGTATATGATAGCCAACGCCAACCCGTGGGATAACCTGAAGTTCAACGAGGCTGGCGTAGCCGAGGTGCAGCGCAGGTTTTTCGGCACCCTGCACAACACCTACAACTTCTTTGCCCTCTATGCCAACCTGGACGGCTACCACGGCCAGCAGCCTGATGAGCAGGATTATACCGAAGCCGACCGCTGGATACGCTCCAGGCTCAACAGCCTGATAGCCTATGTCGATCAGGCCTATAGCGACTACGAGCCTACCAGGGCAGCCAGGGCTATCCAGGAGTTTACCATCGACCACCTGAGCAACTGGTATGTACGCCTGAACCGCAAACGCTTCTGGAAACCGGCCACCGCCAACCACCTGGACAGCGACAAGACAGCCGCCTACCATACCCTCTACACCAGCCTGATGGCCATCTGCCACCTGGCTTCACCCATCGCGCCATTCTATGTAGATGAGCTGTTTAACAACCTGAATGCCGTTACCGGCCAATATACGGTGGACTCGGTGCATTTGTCGGATTTTCCGCCAGTGAACCGCAGTCAAATAGACCAAGAGCTGGAGGAGAAGATGGAACTCGCCCAGAAGATTTCGTCAATGGTGCACGCCCTGCGCAAGAAGCACGGCATCAAGGTAAGGCAGCCGTTGAAAAAAATATTGCTGGCGGCACCGGACAACAAGTTCAAACAGCAGGTACAAGCGGTTGAAAATCTGATTCTGACCGAAATAAATGTAAAAAAGATTGAGTTTCTGCAAGATGATGCCGGCATATTGGTGAAAAAGATCAAGCCCAACTACCGCAAGCTGGGCAAGGAGTACGGCCCCAGGATGAAACAACTGGCCGCGGCCATCGGTCAACTCTCTTCGCAGGATATCATCACCTTTGAGCGCCAGGGTGAATATACCATCAACCTGGAGGGCGATGACATCCGCCTGAGCCTTGAAGATGTGGAAATCATCAACGAAGACATACCCGGATGGGTGGTGGCCAGCGAGGGGCGCATTACCGTAGCCCTGGATATGGACATAGACGAGCAACTACGCCAGGAAGGCCTGGCGCGCGACCTGGTAAACCGCATCCAGAATATGCGCAAAGAGATGGGCCTCGATGTGCAGGATAAAATCAAGCTCTTTTTTGCCAATGTAGATGAACTGGTGGCTACCACCTTGCAGAACTTCGGCCCCTATATCTGTGCCGAAACCCAAGCCCTCGACTTGCAGGTTAAAGACACCCTTGCTGATGGCACTGTTATTGAGATAGACGAGCATAAGATAAACCTAAAAATAGAAGCTGCGTGAAGTATTACAAATACTTTTTACTTACCCTGGCTGTAGTAGTTATTGATCAGTTATCCAAGTACCTGGTACACCACAACATGCACCTCTATGAGGAGTTTAATGTGCTGGGCGACTGGTTTCGTATCCATTATATTCTGAATGAGGGTATTGCCTTCGGCCTCAAGGCCAACTGGCCATACAGCAAGGTGGTGCTCACCCTTTTCCGGCTTATTGCCTCTGTAGTGGGCGCGGTATTGCTGTACAGATATGCCCGCAAAGATACGCACCCCGGGGCACTGTGGGCCGGGGCGCTTATACTGGCAGGTGCCATCGGCAACCTGATAGACAGCATGTTTTACGGCCTTATTTACGATAATTCGCCCTACAATGCCCCCTTCCGCTTTCTCAACGGCCAGGTGATTGATATGCTGTATTTCCCTTTATTCAGCTTTGTGTGGCCGGCCTGGGTGCCCTTTGTAGGGGGGCAGGATTTTCACTTTTTCAGCGCCATCTTCAACATAGCCGACTCCTCCATCTTTATTGGTGTGATGATTTTGCTCATCTGGCAAAAGAAATTCTTCCCCGATAAGAAGAAAGAGAGCAAGCCGGCTGCTAGCTCAGCCAACAGCGAATCGGAGTGGCAGTTGCAAAACACCCTCGAAGGCAGCGAAGAGGATTGCTGCCTGCCTGAATAACGCTTACTCTTCTCCTGCTTCCTATCAGCATCTCCGTAGGGACGCTGATTGTGGGTAAGGACTGCTCCTATCAGCGTCTCCGTAGGGACGCTGATTATAAAAATGACCTGCTGCCATTCGTTTTGTGGTTTTAGTAGCGCTTGCGGGCATGGTTGGTGCTTTAAGCTAACGATATTAGGGAATAATTGCGGAGATTGCAAACTTTTGCGGAGAATCATCAACGTCCCTGCGGAGACGTTGATGGGGAAGGCGGCCCTGTGGAGATATTCCTCAGTGTCCCTGAGGAGACACTGAGGGGGGAAAGTAGGTCTCACAC
Organism: Cyclobacteriaceae bacterium; assembly: GCA_015488485.1. Lineage (GTDB taxonomy): Bacteria > Bacteroidota > Bacteroidia > Cytophagales > Cyclobacteriaceae > S012-113. The sequence goes on from WFNR01000038.1 coordinate 15,601, forward strand.
GCTGTGGTACGCAAACAGGCAGTTTCTATACCTGACGGCCTGGCACCTGCCCCGCCCGTGCTGCAAAGCCGTTGGGGGGCGCTTAGTGGCCCTGTGGAGATACTCCTCCTATCAGCGTCTCTGTAAGGA
>WFNR01000039.1 GCA_015488485.1 Cyclobacteriaceae bacterium
ATGCCGATACATGGATATTGTTGGTAACCTGATCGGTAAGCAGGGCAAAATAGCCGGCACTCGAAGCGGTATTGTTGTAGGTGTAATTGCCCAAATTGCTACGTAGCGTAAACGACAGGTCGAAATTCTTGTAAGTCATATTGGAGGTAAGGCCAATCAAAACCTTGGGGGCCGGACTAGGGCCCACGACCAGGTCTTTTTCATTGATAATGCCATCCCCGTTTATGTCTTCATACATTTCGATCAGGCTCTGAATACCATCGCCATTTACATCGGTTACCGGCTTGCCATTTTCATACTTTTGTTTGTAGGTATAAAAAGCAAAAGCTTCTTCACCCTCTTTCAGCACCTGAATGGTTTGGCCTACATCACCACTGATACCCCCGGTAGGATAGCCGCCAAAGTCAGGGTCATTCTGGTTGTCCAGTTTTATTACCCTGTTTTTATTGGTGGCCAGGTTAAAAGCCAGATCCCAGCGGAAATTCTCATTGTGCACCGGAATGGTGTTGAGGGTAAATTCAAAGCCTTTGTTTTCCAGCTCGCCAATATTGGTCAGCACCCTGTCCGACAGGTTGGTGCCGGCCGGTATAGCAATCATAAAGAGCAGGTCTTTTACATTCTTGATATAATATTCCAGGGCAAACTGAATACGACCGTCCAGCACTCCGGCATCTATGCCCACATTAAAGGAATTGGTCTCCTCCCATTTGATGTTGGGGTCAACGCCCTTGGGTCTTAAGGTAAGCACATATTCGTTGCCAAACTGGTAGGCAGCATCAGGCTGGCTGTACTTATAGTAGGTGGAATACAGGTAGTCCGGAATGGCCTGATTACCGGTAATACCATAGCCAATGCGCAGTTTCAGGTCGGAGAACACATTCTGCCAGCTTTCGGCAAAACCTTCATCGATAATCCGCCAGCCAAAGGCAGCCGAGGGAAACCAGCCCCAGCGGTTGGCCGGGCCAAAGCGGGTGGAGCCGTCTCTGCGCAGGGTGGCAGTAAACAGGTATTTGCCGGCCACGTCAAAATTAAGGCGGCCGAAGAACGAAATCAGCCGGTTTTCCACATTGTAGGGCCTGCTGTCGGTGGTATCGGTAGGTACCAACTTGCCGTCAATTTCGGTAGCGCCAAAGCCTGCCAGTTGGGTAAACTCAGAGCGGAAATTCTGCCAGGAGTAACCGAGTGTTAGGTTAAGTTTGGAATTAATATCAGCCAGCTCCCTATTATAATTGGCATAGTACTCCTGCACCAGGCTCCAGCGCAGGTTGGTCTCGTCACGCACATACTTGCCGCGATTGTTCTGGAAATTGGCTTTCTCAAACTCGCTGGTTACCCCGTGGTACTCACCATAGTTGCGGTCGTAGCCAATATTGGCCTTAAACGACAACCCTTCCAGAAAAGGCAGCTTGTACTCCAACATAAAATTGCTCAGTGTACGGAAGGTATTACCGCGGTTATTGTTCAGATCGAGTGTAGCCACCGGGTTGCCCACTGCCAGACCGTTGGTCCATTGATAATAGCCCCCCGGGCCGTTGGGGTCGTACACCGGACGGGTGGGGTCAAACCGCATGGCGCTCCATATTACGTTGGGAGCAAAGCGATCTTTGGTAAAACCGTTTTTGGTGTTGATGGTAAGAGTCAAGGCATCATTAAGCAACTTCTGGTTGTACTTAAGCGACAGGCTGATATTCTGGTTGGCCGAGGTGCGCAGCACACCCTGGGTGCCCAGATAGTTGAATGAGGCAAAATAATTGGACGATTTTTTACCCCCCGACACTGATATATTATGCTGCATCCCCTGCGCCAGTTGGGTTACTTCCTTTATCCAGTCGGTGTTGGCCGTACCCAGGTTAGGCAATTCTTGCGGGGCTTTTACTTTTATAGCCTGCCTGAACTGGCTGGGTGTCAGGTTGGGGAAGTCCTGTACAAACATTGACAGGGAGTAATAGCCATCGTAGGTAACACGCATTTTGCCTGACCCTTTTTTGGTGGTGATCAGGATAACCCCGTTGGCACCCCGCGAACCGTAAATAGCTGCTGCCGAGGCATCCTTGAGTACGGTGATGCTCTCCACGTCATTGGGGTTCATAAAGTTGAGCGGGTTACGGCCACCGGCTACCCCTCCGTCATCGAGGGGCACGCCATCTACCACGTACAGGGGGTTTTGGCCATTGATACTGGTACCCCGAATACGGATAGCTGTGCCGGAGCCCGGTTCATTGCCCGAAGTAACCTGCATACCGGCTACCTTACCGGCCAGCAGCTTATCGGGCGAGCCGATAATTCCTTTGTTAAACTCTTTCTCCTCCACCTTGGCTACCACACCGGTTACGTCTTCCTTTTGTACCGAACCATAACCAACCACCACGACCTCACCTAGTTGCTCTACATCCTCTTCGAGAGAAACATCAATGCGTGTCCGGTTGCCTACCGGCACCTCCACGGTTTTATAACCCAGGAAAGAAATCACCAGAGTGGCATCTTTGCTTACCTGGATATTGAAATTGCCATCATAATCGGTAATAACACCGTTTTGCGTACCCTTTTCCAAAACGGCCGCTCCCGGTATGCCCTCACCTTGCGGGTCGGTCACCTTACCGCTGACAGTAACTGTTTGCGCCATACCCGGCAATGCCCCTAGCACTAGCAAGGCTGCCAGTAACATTCCGGCCATTTTGCTGACTATCTGGTAGCGTAAATGCCGGAAAAAGAAGCTGGTAAATAAATAATCCATACTCTCGTCAGTTTATTGCTTAATAATTCGTTTTCTGTATATCTGATTCCCCGTAGTGATTTCTACAACATACCATCCGCCAGGTAGCCCGGCAAGCGACAACACCTGTTCGCGCCTATGTGGTTCTAATGTAATCACCGCCCTGCCCAAAATGTCTTTAATCACCACTTGCTGCACAGGCTGGTCGGCCACAATCTGCAAGGTGCCGCTGGTCGGATTGGGATACACTGCTACCTGCCTGGCTGGGAGCGGGTTGTCCAGTCCGGTTATCAAATCGGTAGGCGGCTCATCCACATAATTATCCAGCGGGACATTGGTATAAATCCTGAATTCTCCACCCATCATGGTGATTTCAAAGCCGTTGTTATCATCCACAACCAGCGTATCTCCGGTAAAAAATTCATACCAGGTGCCGGCAAAGGGCAGGTGCGGATCGCCCGTTTGCAGGTCGAGGCTAAAGTTACCTACTACACATAGGGTGGTATCGCCCTTTTGCACGTTTATCCATTTCCAGTCAGGGGCCGGATCCCAGGTGAAAGTCCCTTCGTCAAAAATACCGGTACGGGTTTTCAGTTTGATTAGCGAGGCAAACACATCGAACAGGCGCTTACGCTCCGGATCATTGAGGTACTCCCATTTGGTTGGCTTGATAGCCAGCCGGTCGTCATTCAATTCCACATCATAACCAAACTCCCCGAACTGCCACATGTGTTTGGGACCTGGTACAGTAAAAAAGAAAGCCGCATTGAGTTTTATCCGGTTGAGCGAATGCTTGAGGGGGTATTTTGACGACTGTCGGATATCCCACATCACACGTTCCTCATCGTGGCTCTCCATATAGCCCAGCACGCCCGGCTTGCTCATGCCACGAGTGCCGTAATACAGCCAGCTAAGGTCGCGGTTAAAGCCTTTGCCCAGCGCCCGGTACTCGCCATTCAGGTTGCCCCAGAGCATCATACCGTAGTCGGCCAACACTTTTTCTTCACTGTTATCGGCAAAATGCTCGAGAATCACGTATGCTGTGGAATCTACCGACCAGATAACATCAGCAATGCGCTTCAGAATAGCAATGCGTGAGGCATCATAGGCTGCCCAGGCTGATAAATTGCCCAGGGTATTTTTCTGAGTAAATCCTTTCGAAAGGTCAAACCGATAACCATCAATATGATATTCCTGCAACCAGTATTTCACCACCTTATCTACATAGTCCTTGGTGTACTGGCTTTCATGATTCATATCGTAGCCCACATTAAAATCGTGCTTGGGCACCCGGTTAAACCACGGATTGGTAACCGTTGGCGGGCCATAAATACCATCGTTATCCAGACGCACCAGACTGTTGCGCCCAAACTGGTGGTTAAGTACGATATCCAGAATAACAGCAATGTTACGCTTATGGGCCTCATCGACCAGCCGCTTCAGGTCGTTTTCGGTACCATAATATTTATCGGGGGCCAGCATAAAGGCCGGGTTGTAGCCCCAGCTTATGTTGCCTTCAAATTCAGTAACCGGCAGTATATGTATGGCATTTATACCTAAAGAATCGAGATAATCAAGCCTGGCAGTGACTGCATTGTAGGTGCGCTCATCAGTAAAATCTCTTACAAGCAACTGATATACAACCAAGTTTTCTGGTTCAGGACGCTTAAAATTTGTAATTTGCCACTGATAAGGAACCTTCCCGGTTTTTAAATACGAAGCAGCCTCAGAGGTGAATTCTGCCGGGTATGGCTTTAGGCCCGGGTAGCGCCCTTCGCTGATAATCTGACCGTCATCAAACTGCGAGCTGATTTTCTCGCTGTAGGGATCGGCTATCCGTATCTGGCCATCTACCAGATATTGAAAGATATATTCTTTTTTTGGTTGCAGGTTGGTAATAGTCAGCCAGAAAGTATCGGCCTGCTGCTGCATCATATAGGCGTTGTCGAGGGTCCAGTTGTTGAAATCGCCAATTACAAACACATTTTGCTTGTTGGGAGCGATGAGTACCAAGGTAGCCGACACGCTGTCGGCCAGGTAATTGATACCGGCCTCTACACCAGGCGGTGGCGGTGCCTGCGGGCTAACCGGATTCACAACATAACTGTAAAAGGCCGTATCGGTTTCGCTACCGGTGGCGGCAACAGCCATCAGCTTATGTACCTGACCGTCATCCAGCAGGACATGTGTGGTATCGAAAGAAGTAGTACCGGTTAAAGATTTTATCAGGCTGTTGTCGATATACAAATCAAGATTGGCAGTTGCAGAAGTAGCCACACTTACGGCTATATTCTGTGCCGAGTTATAAAAATCGTAGCGGTTTCGCGGCTGCAGAAATTTGACCCTGAAAGAGGTATTGACCTCAGCAATATAGTCAACCGACTGCCCATCGGGCCAATCGTTGCCTTTAATAAGCATACCCACTTTGGTGATCTGGCTGGCCGGGGTATTGGTAAAATCAGTTAGGGTAAGAGTAATGCGAAAGAGCTGTCGGCCGTTTTCGGTAACCTTGGTAAAGCGGGCCGGGTCGGTAGCAGCCGGGTCACTCGAGGCCGGGTTTACATTTGAGGGCACATCGGCATTCTGGTCGGGCAGCCACATCCATATCCAGGCTTCCGTCCAGTCGTTCATATAGGTGCCGCTCACATCGTAGGTAATGGTTATCGGCTCATCGGCCGTAAAAAATGGCGGCTCAATGGTAGGATAAATCTCCAGCTTTTGGCCTGCGGCCCAAGCCGGTAACAGCCAGGCAAGTAAATAAAGTGTCTTTTTTAACATGGCTGTAGGTATATCATGCCCGGTTTTATCGTGCTGCCTCTTTTATAACAAAATAAGCGAAAAAAAAGTCTGGGCAAAGTACCCAGACTTTTTCATGTTTAACTCAAAACTATTGAATCGTAGCAGACCAGGTTTCACCCTTATCTTGTGTGGTAAGCGTGATGGTATAAGTACCACCTGCCGATATAGACAGGTTAGCGCCATCTACGGACAAGGCCGCCAGGTCGCCACCCAGGTTGTAGCGCCAGTCGGCATTGGCCCTGAACTTAAACTCCCCGGCTACCAAAGCCTGATTGCTTACGGTAAAATCACTACCACTCTCGGTCATTACCAGATCGCTATCCCAATTGGTACCGGATACCACATTGCCAATTATGCTCCATTGACCTTTGTAAATATCAGCTGAATAAGTAGTGCCCTCATCAGCAGTAGTAACCACAATATAGTAGAAGCCGCCATTGCCGGTTTTAACGATCAGGTTGTCGGTACCTTCGAGCAATCCATTGGTGTTGTCGGTAACCTCATTTGCTCCCAGCCAGGTGTTGCCATCAGTTATTTTGAATTCACCGCTGCCATCGCCTGCAGCTACATTTTCCGACAACTGAATCATACCAACCCAGGTGTGGGCATTACCTTCACTTATATAGAAGAGTTTAATTCCCGTACTCCAGTCTATACCTGCCGTACCGCGTACACCCCAGGGATGATCATCCGGATTGAAAGCGGGGGGCACGTAGTCACCGGTGCGGGTCATAGTCATGGTAAAACCATCAGCCGGTGTCCATTTAACCGTTACGGTATATTGTGCCTGCGAATTTGCATCTATTTTCATATTACCGGCATCATTACCATGTACCAGGTTATCAGGAGCGCCACCAAAATTGGTAAACGCCATATAACCATTGCTCGGGTCCAGGCCAGCACCTGAGTCAATCAAACGGTCAATTACCCAACGGCAGTTGAAGCGGATTTTAAAATCACCCTGCTTCATCTGTATCTCAGTGCCTTCCCAGGTAGCGCCATCGGCTGTGATACTGCCTTGCAACGGCAGATCAACATCACCACCCCAGCCCATTACGGTAGCATCACCTATCAGGCCTACTTTTTCAATTTTGTGCAGCACCACTTCGCTGCGGGTTTTGTCGAACATCACCTTATATAAGCCATCAGCACTTACGGCAAAGGCTGCCCCATCCAGGGCAACGGAAGCCACATCAATATCATTGTAACCGCACTGCGAGGCATCGGTTTGGGTAATGGTCTCGATGCTACCACCGTATGTTTCAATGATTTTGCCTTCTACTACATTCACTACGTTGTAGTTACCGGCCTTTAAATACATATAGCCGGCAAAAAAGCCGTCACGGGCCTGCGAACCGAAATTATCGGCAGCCACTGTCTCGGCTTTCAAAACAGCGGAAG
>WFNR01000040.1 GCA_015488485.1 Cyclobacteriaceae bacterium
GAGCAACATCGGAAGGGCAGAGAAAATAAAAAATGAGTACATTTACCCATAGGAAAAAGCCGGAGGATAACGTCACTTAGCACACTATAGCGTTACAAGAAATATATTAATCCACATTGTTGAAACATGTTCAGACAAATAGAAGAGTCTCAGACCTTGTTAATAAATACGCAATCGAAAGAATTAGAATTAAAAAATTCGAAGGTTGTTAAATTTGGTTTCGGCCAGTCACCTTTTATGCCTCCAAAGTTTGTTTTAAAGGCCTTTAAAAATGCTGCAAATCATAAAGAATACACTTCGGTACAAGGCGATTTGGATCTCAGAAGAAATATCTCACAATTTCATGAAGCTCATAATGGCTTAAAGGTTTCGCCTGATAATATATTAATTGCTCCTGGCTCAAAAACATTGATTTTCAATGTCCTGATGTCATTCAAAAAGGCCGATGTTTTTATACCTGCACCTTCTTGGGTATCTTATGCACCTCAGGCAAAGCTGGCCGGTCATCATGTCATTAAACTGAATACCACTTTTGAAGAAAGGTGGAGAGTAAGGCCTGAAACGATTAGAAATACCGTCAAGAACAAAAGCAACGGAGCGTCAATTATGATTTTAAATTATCCGGGTAATCCCGATGGCTTAACTTATACTGAAAATGAACTTATTGAGCTGGCAAAAATTGTGAAAGAATACAATTTTTTGGTCATTTCAGATGAAATTTATGGCTTGCTTGATCATAATCAACAGCACAAATCTTTTGCAAATTATTATCCTGAAAGAACAATAACGACAACCGGATTATCCAAGTGGTGCGGAGCCGGGGGTTGGCGCTTTGGTGCGGCTTTTCTTTATGAAAATATTGAGCCTGAATTAAAACAAGCACTGATAGGAATTGGGTCGGAAACCTATTCTTGTGCCCCGGCACCTGTTCAAATGGCTGCTAAGGCGGCTTACCAAAACTATGATAAATCTTTGCCTTATTTGAACATGCAAACGACTATATTAAAGCAAATTGGCAACTATTGCGCACAAAAACTGAATGCTTTCAAAATACTCGTACACGCACCGGAAGGCGGTTTTTATCTTTTCCCGGATTTTTCCGCTCATAGTAAGAAGTTACATGCCAAAGGTATTAAAACATCAAATGCATTATGCCAGCAGTTGTTGAAAGATACTGGTGTTGCGCTCTTACCGGCATCAGCATTCGGATTCGATCAGCATTATTTAGCTGCAAGATTAGCCTATGTTGATTTCCAGGCGCCTGCCGACAATCGTTCTTTTTCTGTGAAGGAGAATTGTCCTAATATAGTTGAAGGAATTGATAAAATTTGTAATTGGGTTTCAAAACTTTAAGCTTACTATAATTAATGGCAAACACTTTGCCGGGCAACAATCTGCATACTCAAAGCAATATAATTTTTGCCATAAATATTTACCATAGATATCGATCGACATTTACTTTATCTAATATAAGAAATGGCAGTTGAATTGGTGGGTAAAACTCTTCTTAATAACGAATGGACAAAAACCATAGTTAACAAAAAGGAGTTTTGGTCAAAATTTGCACTCGATCGGGGTCTTGAAATAAATGGAAGCTACAGCAACCTGCACTTTGAGTTTAAGATAGAAATCGCATTAAATGGCAGTAAAGTAACCTTGAGAGGACACCGTAATTATGTTGACTTGCCTAATGTTGCCCTTATTGAAGATAAATACAGCGAAGTATTTAGTATAAATTTCAAACCTAAATTTGCAATTGACTTGCCAATTATAAAATCTTACCGAAAGAGCTTTGTTGGGAAATTATTTTTAAAAATCTATTCCCTAAAAGAATTTGAGCTCAGTAAAACCCTCATGCTGGGCTGTAAAGGGATGAATGACTTTAATACTGTTTCGAAAATAGGATTCTTCGAATTGGACAGGTTAGAACGAGTTCGATCAAGCCCAAATGGAATAAAAGTGAGATATGGTAAGTTGTTTGCTTCTGCAAATGATTTCAAGCAAATTGATGTCATTATCGAATCGTTAAAAACATTGCATAACAAAGCATAGCGGGCAAGGTGGTAGCAGGTTAATCCCCCCCGGCAGGGCGGAGAAAAGAAAAATTAGTAAATTTACCCAAAACCAAAAGTTGAGCGATGACATTCTGGTAGAAAACATCTCTACTGAATGCCCTTTTTAAGAATAGTATAAGTCAAGTCAATATGGGTAAATTAATAGTTGCTTTTTTGATAGTAACTCTGACAAGTTGTTCAAACACAAATAAGAAAGATGAGAGAATGGAAAAAGAAAGCAAACCAAATAACGAGAAATCCGAAAGCAAGGGCACTACTCCCAAGGTAATAGGAATAGGTGGAATTTTCTTTTATTCGGATAACCCCCAGGAAACGAATGAATGGTACAGTAAAAATCTGGGTATTGAAATCAACGACTGGGGTTCTGCAAGTTTTGAAACGAGAGACATTGGTAATCCTGACAGGATAAATTCTCTTCAATGGAAAACTTTTAAAAATGGAGACGAATATTTTGCCCCATCAAATAAGGATTTTATGATTAACTACCAGGTTCAGAATATCGAAGGACTTATAACCAAACTTAAGGAAAATGGAGTAACAATTCTCGATAGTCTTACAACTTATGATTATGGAAAATTCATCCACATAATGGATAATGACGGCAATAAAATTGAATTGTGGGAGCCGGCCGGTTAATCTACAAACCAGTAAAAATTAAAGCCAACGGACATCATGGCAAACAGAGCAGGGCAATTGCCGACCGCCACCGGCAGTAGGGTAGAGTAAATAATTAAAAGGCCTATCATGAAAATCTTACTGACAATTATCGGATTGATTAACGCCACCTACATGCTAATTGACGGTGTTTATGTAATAGTTAACGGAAAGTATATTGGTCCCGAAAAACCGGGGCCGTGGTCCGATATTTTTTCAAGGCTAAATATTGATGTGTTTAAACTCGGCCCAATGTTCATAACTTTTGGCTTGTTGTGGCTTCAGTTGATTTATGCCTTGCAAACTTCACAAAGCTGGACTTATTGGTATGGAATAATACTATCCATTGCTACACTTTGGTATTTGCCCTTTGGTACATTAATTGCCGTTCTAACCATTGCTTTATTTATATTTTTTAGAAATAGAATAGGAATATAAAGCCTACAAGATAAACAAAAAAGGTCGGGTTTCATTTGTGTATCAGGAAAACAAAAACTGTATTGCCTAACAAGAAGAATATAAAGCGCGTTTTGCACATTAACCCGCTTTATTCATGACAGATTCATAAGGAATGGATTTTTAACATGGTTGATATCTGACTATCACCAATTTATAATAGGGTTAATCGAACATACCGGCCACTTCCTCGTACTCCACCGGCCGATTGATAGCCGGCACATTCCCCGGGTAATTCTTGCCGCGCAGCGGGGCCACCGGCCAGGCAGTCAATTCATCCGCAGGGTATGGCTGTAGCAATACCTGTTGGCTGGCCGGGGCGGCCGCGGCCAGCCAGGCGTCTTCATTATCGGTTGCCAGGATCACCGGCATACGCGGTTCGGGCAGTTTAGGATTGTTGTGGATGCGGGCCAGCAAGGCATTGGCCCGGGTGGTGATAATGGTAAAGGAGGTAATCACCTCTCCGGTATCCGGATCGGCCCATTCATCCCACAACCCGGCTACGGCAAACGGCTGCTCATCTTTTCTTTGTATAAAAAAGGGGTAGGTCTTGCCCTTTCGGTGGTGGTGCTCGTAAAAGCCCTCCAAGTAAATCAGGCATCTGCGCTGGCGGGCTGCCTCCCGGTAGGCCGGGCGCTCCCAAAGGGTTTCGGCCCGGGCGTTGAGAGTGCCGTTCCATAGTTTTTTTTGCTGCTGGCGGTCTTTTACCCAGTGTGGTATCAGCCCCCACACTGCCGGCACAGGTACGTACGGCTGCCGGTTGGTATAGATAAGGATTCGCGGATGCAAGTAGCCGCTTACATGGTAGAACTTTGGCTCAATAAACAGGCTTATTTTTTCCTCTAGTTCACGCACGGCCGCCTCATCACCTCTGAAACGGGCTCTGCGCAATTGTGCCTCCAGGCTGGTTTTGATGTCATAGCACATACGCGACACAAGCTAGCAGCAACCACCACCATCGTAGTGCCAGGTGCTTGCCGAGATAAAGATATCATCACGACCCAGGGCGGCCAGTGCAGCCGCGGTTTTATCGCACACTGCCAGCGGCTGATTGGGCATAAGCACATGCCCTTTGCCATCGTCAAAATAAGGGCGGTCGCCATGATAAATGGCTGCTTTGCCGGTAAAAATACAAGGCCCATCGGCCGGCATGGGGTCTTTAATGGCTGCCACCTCCACGCTTTCGATATAGATAAGCTCATCTACGGCATAGTGGCGCGGATCCAGCACCCGGTACGGCCTGCGCGCCCTGACTTCAATGGTGCCGAAGCCGGCCCCGGCAAGCATCTGCAGATAATGCTCCAGACTGAGCATACCGCTCATGCACAACGCGCGCAAGCGTTCATCCTGGCGCACCCCTTCGGGGATTTCGGCTTCACACACCGGATCCGACATCACCAGGCGGCCATGCGGTTTGAGCACCCGGTACATTTCGGCCAGCGCCTTTCGCAAGTCTTCAGGGGTGAAAATATTAAACAAGCAGTTCTGGGCCGCTACATCCACACTTTTATCAGGCAAAGGCAAGTCCAGGGCATCGCCCTTGGCCAGGTGTACATACTCACGCTTAAACCAGGCATTGGTTTTGGTGGCAGCCTGCAGGTTGCGATCACAAACGGCCAGCATCTCGTCTACTACATCCAGACCAGTAACCCCACCCGGCTGGCGGCTGAAGTAGGCAAACTGCAGCAATTCCATCCCTCCGCCTACACCTACATAGAGAATCCTCGGGTTGTTGGCCAGGTCGCGCAGGTGCACGGTGCTACCGCAGCCGTAGTTCATCTGCTGCATAATAGGCGGCACATCCAGATCCGGCAACTGCCACACCGGTGAGGTAGTGCAGCATAAACCCACATCGGGCGTTTCGGCTGCCTGCCGGTAAACATCTTTGGTGGTATCCAGATAGCTCATCTTTCCTTTTTTGTTTTGGTAAGGCAATTTTTACAAAAAAAGTTCAACCCGGGCAAAAATATCTTGCCGGCCTATTTGCGTTTTCTTTTACGCCTAATGGAAAATTTGCCAGGCTTATGTGCCGGCTTCTTTTTCTTTTTTTCATGAAAAGCCCCCTGGTAGTCCGGGTTGGCCAGTTTTTTTTGGTGATCGATGGCCCGGGCCATCTGTTGCTGCTCTTCAAATGGTGTTTCCGCCACTTCCACTCCATCAGGTAGCGGCAAGCGCTCAATCTTTTGCTTGATCAATTGCTCGATTTTTTGCAAATGATACACTTCGGCCGGATTCACCAGCGTAATGGCAGCCCCCTGCTGCTGCGCCCTACCGGTGCGGCCTATGCGGTGCACGTAGTCCTCATACTGCACCGGCACATCAAAATTTATCACATGGCTCACCTGGCTGATGTCGAGGCCACGGGCGGCCACATCGGTGGCTACCAGCACCCGCAGCTCACCCTCCCTGAAAGCCCGGATAGCTGCCAGCCGGCTGTTTTGTGCTTTGTTGGCATGCAGCACATTGGCCGGCCCCAGCCCCTTGCGTTGCAGATACTTGTACAGATCGTTGGCAGCCTGCCTGGTTTTGGTAAAAATTATCACGCGGGCAAACGACTCATCAGCCAGCAGCCGCCCCACCAAATTTATCTTGGTTTTGAAGTTGGGCACCTCATACACCCATTGGCTTACCGTAGCAGCCGGGGTAGCCTGTGGGGTCACTTCTATGATGTCGGGAAAATCGAGGAATTCCGCCATCAGATGTTCTACTTTGGGCGGCATGGTAGCCGAAAACAACAGGTTTTGCCGCTTTACCGGTATTACTTCAAAAATCTGCCGTAGCTGGGGCATAAAGCCCATATCCATCATGCGGTCGGCTTCATCCAGCACCAGCGCTTTTATTTGTTTTACCGGTATATGCCCTTTGCCGTACAACTCCCTGAAGCGCCCCGGTGTAGCCACCAGTATATCCAAGCCGGCCTGTAAGGCAGTCAGTTGGCTTTTGGGGCCTACACCGCCATAGATAGCCACCGAGCGCAAGCCGGTATAGGCGGCCAGTTGGCGGATCACGGCATCAATCTGTAGTACCAGCTCCTTGGTGGGCGCCAGCACAAGCGCCCGCGGCTGGTCACCCTGCGGATAGCGTAGCTTCATCAGCAGCGGCAGCACATAGGCGGCTGTCTTACCGGTGCCGGTCTGGGCAATGCCCACCACATCATGCCCACCCAGGATGCGCGGGATGGCCTTTTGCTGAATGGCCGTAGGCTGACTATAACCGGCTTCGGCAATGGCCTGCAGCAATTGCTTGTTAAGTTTTAGCTGTTCGAATGCGCCCTCCGCCATATTTTTTCAGCTTTTTTTTGTAAAAATAGACACTCCTGGCAAGAAACCTGCCAGAAGCGGTATAAAGCGAGAAGGGGTTTTTGGCTTATCTTTGCAACAAGATGCTCATCAAAAACGCCACCCTGATCAACGAAGGCCACCAGTTTGAGGCCGATGTGCTGATCAAAAACCAGAGGATAGAAAAAATAGCCGGCCATATTACGGCCGGTCATGAGCAGGTAGTGGAGGCTGCCGGCAAGTGGCTGCTACCGGGGGTTATTGACGACCAGGTACATTTTCGTGAGCCGGGGCTTACCCACAAGGCTGATATTGCCACTGAATCACGGGCGGCCGTGGCCGGAGGTATTACCTCCTTTATGGAAATGCCCAACACCGTTCCCAACACCTTAACCCAGGAACTGCTGGAGGAAAAATACCGGCTGGGTGCTGCCAAATCGGTAGCCAACTACTCGTTTTACATGGGTGCCGCCAATGATAACCTGGAAGAGGTATTAAAGACCGACCCCCATCAGGTATGTGGGGTGAAGGTTTTTATGGGCTCTTCTACCGGCAATATGCTGGTGGACAACCGCCAAACGCTGGAAGGCCTCTTTGCCAGGGTGGAATTGCTCATAGCTACCCATTGCGAAGACGAAGCTACCATCCGGGCCAACCAGGAGGCTGCCAGGGCTACTTATGGCGAGGAGGTACCTATCGCCCTGCATCCGCAAATACGTAGTGCCGAAGCCTGCTATTTGTCTTCATCTATGGCCGTAGAGCTGGCCCGCAAGCATGGCACCCGCCTGCATATCCTGCATATATCTACGGCTGATGAACTGGCGCTGTTCGACAACCGCCTGCCGCTGCGCCAAAAGCGCATCACGGCCGAAGTATGTGTGCACCACCTGTGGTTTACCGATGCCGACTATGCCGACAAAGGCACGCTGATAAAATGGAACCCGGCCGTGAAAAGGGCGGCCGACCGGGCCGCCCTGCGGCAGGCGGTACTCGACAATAAGCTCGATGTAATCGCCACCGACCACGCGCCACATACGTGGCAGGAAAAACAAAACCCCTACTTCAAGGCGCCCTCGGGCGGCCCGCTGGTGCAGCATAGCCTGCCGGCCATGCTGGAGCTTTGCCGGCAAGGGGTATTCACACCCGAAAAAGTAGTGGAGAAGATGTGCCACGCCCCGGCCGAAATGTTCCACATCATCGACCGCGGCTACCTGCGCGAAGGCTATTATGCCGATATGGTGTTGGTGGACCCCGAGGCTCCCTGGACGGTGGCCAAAGAGAATATCCTGGCCAAATGCAGCTGGAGCCCTTTTGAGGGGCAAACTTTCCGCCACCGCATCACCCATACCTGGGTAAATGGGGCGCTGGTATATGACAACGGCCGGATAAACGACAGCAGCAATGGGCAACGGCTGCTATTCGACCGTTAGGCTGCTGAAACACGGCTGCCGGCCTTTGTTATTTTACCCTGACATTATACCTTTGCACTCCGCTCACAAGCGGTGAGTGAGATATTACGGCAGGCTTGCCTGGTTTGCAGGGCTGCTATTTTAAAAATATTCGGTGGATGTAGTTCAGTTGGTTAGAACGCTTGATTGTGGTTCAAGAGGTCGTGGGTTCGAGTCCCATCTTCCACCCGCTAAGCCATCCCTTTGGGGTGGCTTTTTTTGTAATATCCCGGTCGTGGGCCCTGACGGCCTGCGCGTCAGGATGCTGAGCATGAGCCTCAGCATTCGAGTCCCATCTTCCACCCGCCAAGCCATTCCTTTGGGGTGGCTTTTTTTGTAATATCCCGGTCGTGGGCCCTGACGGCCTGCGCGTCAGGATGCTGAGCATGAGCCTCAGCATTCGAGTCCCATCTTCC
>WFNR01000041.1 GCA_015488485.1 Cyclobacteriaceae bacterium
GTTATAGGTGGTGAACTTTTTTACATATCGCTCAGCGGCATGCTTTTGGGCTATTTTTCTGATCTCTCTTTTATCCAGAAATTTTATTAGCTGATTAAAGATCGGCTGTCCGCTAAAATTTTTACTTTTACCCATGTCTTACTTTTTTGGTCCTAACTCAAAAGTAGACATACCGGGTTAGTCATCAAATTGACTAGCCCGGTTCATTTTTTTTACCGGACACTAGTGGCAAGGAATAAAGGATATGGAACTAACAAAGATCATCAAGTCCATCAAAGAAATCGTGCGCCAGACCGGTGCCTACATCCGCCAGGAGGCGGCCCGCTTCGATTACCACCTGGTAGAGCACAAAGGGTTTAACGACCTGGTGTCGTATGTGGACAAAACAGCCGAAGCACAACTGGTAGAAGCGCTGGCCGGGCTCTTGCCCGAGGCCGGTTTCCTTACCGAAGAGGGCACCCGCCAGCTTGCAGGCCGTCCCTTTACCTGGGTGATAGACCCGCTGGACGGCACTACCAACTTCACCCACGGCCTGCCGGTATATTCGGTGTCGGTAGCGCTTATGCAAGGGCAGGAGGTAGTAGCCGGGGTGGTTTATGAAATCAATCGCGATGAGCTGTTTTGGGCGCTAAAAGATGGCGGGGCTTACCTGAACGACCAACAGATACGTGTTTCTCCGCGCCAGCAACTGGCTGAGAGCCTGCTGGCCACCGGCTTCCCCTATTATAATTTCGACCAGATGAGCGCCTACCTGCAAATCCTGGATGCCTTTATGCAGTCAACCCACGGCTTGCGCAGGCTGGGTTCGGCAGCGGTGGACCTGGCCTATGTGGCCTGCGGGCGCTTCGAAGGATTTTTCGAATACAACCTAAGCGCCTGGGATGTAGCAGCCGGCACCTTGCTGGTGACCGAGGCCGGTGGCCGGGTCACTGATTTTACCGGGGGCAACAATTATATTTTTGGTAAAGAGATTATTGCGGCCGGCACCGTATGGCAGGCTATGCAGGAGGTAATAAGCCGCTACTGGCAGCGGCATTAACGCAGCCGGTCCATAGAGCGCACCAGTTGCTCGTCTTTTTGGATAAACCTGCGTGCCAGAATATTCAGAATCATGGCCAGGGCAAAAATAAACAGCCCCAGGCCGAATTGCCCTTCGTGCTCCTTTTGTAAATCTATCACAAACCAGGTCATCAGCCCCAGGGCAATGAGCAGCAGGAAAGAATTGAGAATAGCCAGTTGCATCTGCCGCATGCGGTTTTTATAGCTGAAAATTTCTATGACCATCACGATCATCACCAGTGCGGCCAGCCCGGCTACCAGGCTATACAGGCCATACACTACGGTGCCGTCAGCCAACAGCTGGCCGTAGGCCGCCAGCATCATACGATTGCCGGCTTCATCGGGCAGAGCCTGCCAGTAAGGGAAGTAAATAAACAGTCCGAGGGCGATTATCGCCAGAAAAAGGAATACGGTTTGAATTCTTTGTATCATATTTGGGTTATAATATCGTGCACAAAAGTAAGCTAACAACCGCTGGTAATCAAAATAAAACCAAAATGGAAACCGCTTATATTGTTGATATCGTGCGTACGCCCATCGGCCGCTATGGCGGAGCGCTGGCCACCGTACGCCCCGATGACCTGGCTGCCCATGTAATCAGGGGCCTGCTGGAGCGCCACCCGGAGTTGCCACCTGCTGCCCTGGAGGATGTAGTGTTTGGGGCTGCCAACCAGGCCGGGGAAGACAACCGCAATGTAGCCCGCATGGCTGCCCTGCTGGCCGGTTTGCCGGTAGAGGTAGGCGGGGTTACCGTTAACCGCCTGTGCGCTTCGGGCCTGCAGTCGATTATGGATGCCTCCCGCAGCCTGATGCTGGGTGAAGCGGGGGCCTACCTGGCCGGAGGGGTGGAGAGCATGAGCCGGGCGCCTTTTGTGATGGCCAAGCCCGAAACGGCCTTTAGCCGTAAGGCAGAGGTCTATGATACCACTATCGGCTGGCGCTTTGTGAACAAAAAACTGGCCGGGCAGTACTTCCCTTACGGCATGGGGGAGACCGCAGAAAACGTAGCCGAGAAATGGCACATCAGCCGGCAGGCGCAGGATGAGTTTGCCCTGGCTTCGCAGGAGAAATACTGGCAGGCGGCAGCCGCGGGCAAATTTGCCGATGAGTTGCTGCCGGTGGCGGTGCCGCAGCGCAAGGGTGAGCCCCTGCTGGTAGATACCGATGAGCACCCGCGCCATACCTCGCTGGAGAAACTGGCAGCATTACGGCCGGCCTTCCGGGAGGGGGGTACGGTGACGGCCGGTAACTCATCGGGCATCAACGATGGGGCCGCTGCCGCCCTGCTGGTAAACGAAGCCACCTTGCAGGAGTATGGTTTGCAGCCTATGGTGCGGGTGGTGAGCATGGCCATTACCGGAGTGCACCCCGATATTATGGGTATAGGGCCGGTGGAGGCTACCCGCAAGGCCTTGCGCAGAGCCGGTTTGGACATCAACGACATTGGTCTGGTGGAGCTCAACGAAGCCTTTGCCAGCCAGTCGCTGGCTTGTATGCAAGAGCTCGAGCTGGACCCGGACATTGTCAATGTAAACGGGGGCGCCATTGCCCTGGGACACCCGCTGGGAGCCAGCGGCACGCGTATTTCAGCTACCCTGATTCATGAGATGCGCAGGCGCCAGGTACGCTACGGCCTGGCCACCATGTGCGTGGGGGTAGGACAGGGAGCCGCGGTGATCTACGAAAACTGTGCCTGATCTTGCGTTGTTTTTTTTACATAAGCTACCGCGGCACTGCCTATCATGGCTGGCAGTTGCAGCCCAATGCTCATACGGTGCAGGCCGAAGTAAACCGTGCCCTGGAGGTAGTACTGCGCCAGCCGGTTGAGAGCGTGGCCAGTGGCCGCACCGATGCCGGGGTACATGCCAAAGAGCAGGTATTCCATGCCGACATACCCGATGAAACGGACTTGCCCTTGCTCATTAACCAACTGAATGGCGTACTGCCAGCCGATATCGTGGTGTACAATATTTTGCCGGTAAAACCGCAGGCCCACGCGCGCTTCGATGCCCTGGCTCGCACCTACGAATACCACATACGCCTGGTGCGCACACCCTTTTGTCAGGGAGAATATTATTATTTGCCCTACCGGCCTGCCTTCGAGATGATGAACCGCGCCTGCCAACTGCTGCTGGGGGAGCATGATTTTGCCTCCTTCTCGCGGGCAAAGACCGATGTCAGCCATTTTCGCTGTACCATTAAGGCTGCCGGCTGGCAATATGATGACCAGCAGGCCGTTTTTACTGTTACTGCCAACCGCTTCCTGCGCGGTATGGTACGGGCGCTGACCGGCACTTTGCTGGAGGTGGGGCGTGGCCGCCTCGATGTGCAGGGTTTTGGTGCTATTTTGGCAGCCCGTAACCGCCAGCAGGCAGGGGTATCGGTTCCGCCCGAAGGTTTGTATCTTTGCCGGATTACCTACCCGCAAGAAATATTTATATAAGCTCGATATACTGTGAAAGCAAGCGATGAAATAACCGGCAAGATTGTTGACTGGAACGTGCTCAGGCGGCTGCTGCAGTTTGTGCGGCCCTACCGGTGGTACTTCCTGGCACTGATTGTGCTTACCGTGCTGTCGGCCGCACTGGTGCCCTTGCGCCCTTATCTCATCCAGTACACCATTGATCATGAGGTGGCGGCAGGGGATTACCGGGGTTTGGTAATGATGATCTACCTGCTGGTCGGGGTGCTCTTTGTACACGCCATTGTGCAGTACCTGCATACCTATCTGTCGGGCTGGATAGGCCAATATATCATCCGCGATATCCGCCTGAAGCTCTATCGCCATTTGCTGCGCCTGCGGCTTAAGTTTTATGATAACACCCCCATCGGCCGCCTGGTAACACGAGTGATATCCGACATTGAGACCCTGAGTGAAGTGTTCAGCCAGGGGCTGGCCTCCATTGTGGGCGATCTGCTGCAGTTGGTTTTTATTGTCGCCTTTATGTTGTATGCCAACTGGAAGCTGGCCCTGGTCTGCCTGACTACCTTGCCGGTGCTTATTGCTGTTACTTATGTATTTAAAGAAAAAGTCAAGGTTACGTTTAATGCCGTGCGCAATGCCGTAGCCCGCCTCAACACCTTTGTACAGGAGCATGTTACCGGCATGAGCATCGTGCAGATATTTAACAGCGAAGAACCCGAGTTTGAGAAATTCAAAGCCATTAATGAGGAGCACAAAAAGGCCAACATTAAATCAATTCTGTATTATTCGGTCTTCTTCCCGGTGGCCGATATCATCAGTGCGGCCGGCATTGCTCTGCTTATCTGGTACGGGGCACGGGCGGCCCTCAATCCGGCCGAGACGGGTATTACCATGGGTATGCTCATGGCTTTTATCCTGTATATCCAGATATTTTTCCGGCCTATCCGTATGCTGGCCGACCGCTTCAATACCCTGCAAATGGGCGTGGTGAGCACTGCCCGCATACTCAACCTGCTCGACAACAAGGAGTACATAGCTGACGAGGGCACTTATGTGCCGGACAAATTTTACGGCAAGGTGGAGTTTCAGCATGTGTGGTTTGCCTATAATGACGAAGACTATGTGCTGAAAGATATTTCCTTTCGGGTAAACCCGGGCGAAACGGTAGCCCTGGTGGGTGCTACAGGGGCCGGCAAATCATCCATTATCAATTTGCTTACCCGCCTGTACCCGATCAATAAAGGTAAGCTGCTGGTTGATGATGTGGATGTGAATGACTACAAGCTGGCCGCCTTACGCCAGCACATCGGGGTAGTGCTGCAAGATGTATTTCTGTTTTCCGATACTATTTACAACAACATTACCCTGGGCAACGAGCGCATCAGCCGTGAGCAGGTACTTGAGGCGGCTGCTATGGTGGGCGCCCGTGAGTTTATTGAGAAAATGCCCGGTGGTCTGGACTACCAGGTACTGGAGCGTGGGGCCGGCCTTAGTGTGGGGCAACGCCAGCTTATCTCTTTTGTAAGGGCTATGGTATATAACCCCAGCATTATTGTGCTCGATGAGGCCACCTCTTCGGTTGATTCCGAAACCGAAGCACTGATACAGCAAGCGATAGTGAGGATGATGTACGGCCGTACTTCTATTGTGATTGCCCACCGCTTGTCAACCATACGCCATGCCAACCGCATATTGGTGCTGGACAAGGGCGAAATAAAGGAAGAAGGCACCCACGATGAGCTGCTGGCAATGAATGGTTATTATGCCCGCCTGTACCGTATGCAATACAAAGAAGTTGGATAATTTCGACAAGAAATATTCTAAATACCCGAAAAGTGTATATTTGTCTTGATGGTGAAACTGAGAATACTTTTGCTGGTTGGCCTCATGGGGCTTTTTTTGAGTGGGTTTTCTCAGAAACGCTACAATAAAAGTCTTACACAGTCGCGCGGCAAGAAGCACCAGCCCATGCGCTTTAAAAAAAACAAACACATGGCGGTGATCTGCCCGATTTTCGTGCCAAGTGAATACCCCTACCAGGGTATCGGTTTTAAGGCCGGAGACCCGTTTGCCCTCACTTACAAGCTCTATGCCACTAAATGGCTGGCCTTTTCCATAGATGGGGGCATTGCTGCCTACGGCTTATACAAAAGGCGCTACAAGGAGCTGTTTAATACCCTGCCCGAAGCCGACACGCTGGAATATGTCAATCACCAGGTAAACAAAGACACGCATGTATCGGCCAAGATCAGTATTTATCAGCCGGGCCCCAAGTTTTTAAAAGGGCTCGACTGGTATGTGAGCCTCGGTTGGCAGTTTCGTTACGTGAATATTTTGTATGGCTTTAATCAGGAAATCAGCCCAACAGAAAAATTGTTTGGATCGTTTAATAAACAAATGGATTATATGGGCCCTGAAGCCGGTATCGGCATTGAATATTCTTATTTTAACATCCCGGTTTCGGCTTTTATGGAGGTTAATGCCATGATGGATATTGTCAATCAGCCCTACTACACACATTTTCAGTTTGGTATCGGCTTACGCTATGTATTCTGAATAAACCTGCAAAGCAATGAAAAAATATTTTGTGCTGGGAGGCTTTATTGTAATAGCCGGAGTACTAATCAATTACATACTGGGTGGTTTCGACCCGCTGAATGCTGAGGTGGTGGAACAACCTGCCATGGTGCTCTATGGCTGGCCATATGAGGGTAGCTACAAATCGGCAGCTCTTGATGAACAGGTAGAAAAACTGCGGCAAATGGTACAACAAAGCCCCGACTCGGGCACCCTGACCATCGTTAATTACCTGCAGCCCGAGCTTGAAAAAAAAGGTATGGTCAGGCAGTTTACCGGTATTGTGTGGCAGCAGCGTCAGACCGGCACCGGAGCCATGGATACCCTGCAACTGGCCGGAGGGGAGGCCATCCGTTTCCGGTTAAAAATACGACCGCTCATCATGCCTACTCCGGAGAAGCTTACCCGCCTGGCAGCCAGCAAAGCAGCCCAGATGGAGAGCACGCTGGCCGGCTACAGTATAGAGCAATATGTCAATGATGCCTTAATTGTTACTTTTCCATTAAAAACTACCTCGGAATGAAATTTTTACAACCAACCGCCCTGGCTATTTTGTTATTGGGGCTAAATTGCTTTTCCTGTTCGACCAACCAACAGCATCATGAGATGGATCTGGCCGAAGAGATAGCCTACGCCAATGGCCTTGACCATTTTGAAGACATCAAAACCCTGACTTATACCTTTAATGTAAAACGACCTGACATGACAGTAAGCCGTACCTGGCATTGGGACCGGCAGCAGCGTCTGGTTACTATGATGACGGCCCATGATACAGTTACCTACCACAGGGATAGCGTAACGGCCGAATTGAAGCCTGTTGACCACCGATTTATTAATGACCAGTATTGGTTGCTGTTTCCGTATCACCTGGTGTGGGATGATAGTCTTACCCTCACCGACCACGGGTTGGCAGCCTCACCTATCAAAGGGCGGCAATTGCGCAAAATAACCGTGCAGTACGGCCAGGCCGGTTACACCCCGGGCGATGCTTACGACATTTATATAGATGGCGAGTTTGTCATCCGGGAGTGGGCTTTTCGCAAAGGCGGCCAGCCGGAGCCCTCGCTCATTACTACCTGGGAAAACTACCGCGACATCAAAGGTGTGCGCCTGGCTACCATGCACCGCAACAAAGACAAGAGCTTTAAGCTCTACTTTACCAACCTGATCTTAAAATAAAGGCGTTAGTTTACCGGCACCTTCTTCAGTATATCGGCCACCACATTCAGGGTGGTTACACCATCTGCCTCGGCCTCGTAGTTGAGAATGATGCGGTGGTTGAGGATATCGGCAGCTATTTCCTTGATGTCTTCGGGTATTACATAGTCGCGTTCCTCAAAGAAGGCCATTACCTTGGCAGCCAGGTTCATGTTGATGGTAGCCCTTGGTGAAGCGCCAAACTGAATATATTGCGCCATCTCTTTCAGGCCATACTCATCAGGATGACGGGTGGCATGCACCAACTCAATGATGTAGCGCTCTATCGATTCGCTCACCTTTACCTCATTTACCTCCTGCCTGATTTTGAAAATATCCTCTTTGGTAATAATGGTTTGCACGTGTGAATCAAAGTTCAGATTGGCCATTCTGCGCATCACCTCCAGCTCTTCGCTCTTGCTGGGGTAGTCTACATGCACCTTCATCATAAAGCGGTCGATCTGCGCCTCGGGCAAAGGGTAAGTACCTTCCTGATCAACCGGGTTTTGGGTAGCCAGCACCAGAAACGGCCTGTCCAGGGCAAAGGTGGTTTCACCAATGGTTACCTGCTTTTCCTGCATGGCCTCCAGCAGGGCCGACTGCACTTTGGCAGGCGAACGGTTGATCTCATCGGCCAGTATCAGGTTGGCAAAGATGGGCCCTTTCTTTACCTCAAAGCTGCCGGTTTTTTGATTGTAAATCATCGTACCTATCAGGTCGGCCGGCAACAGGTCGGGGGTAAACTGAATGCGCTGGAAATCAAGATGCAACACTTTGGCCAGCGTACTTACGGTCAGGGTTTTGGCAATGCCCGGCACCCCCTCCAGCAATACGTGGCCGTTGGCAAACAGGCCTATCAGCAAACGACTGATCATATGATGCTGACCAACTACTACTTTGCCTACTTCATCAAAAATCAACCTTATCTTCTGCCTGTGCGCTGCCTTCTCCTCCGGGTTGGTCTGAATCTGTTCTTCCATATCTGCCAAAAACTTAAAAAATTTGTGCAAGTATAGATAATTACAACGTAATTCGACCAAAAATTGATACCGCTAAAAAGTATTTTTGACTTATTTTGAACCCTTTAAACTGCCTAAGGGCTGCAATAAGCAATTTCTTTCTATATTTACATAGTACAAATTATGAATATGAGTAAAAAAATATCGGTAATCTTTCTGTTGGTGCTGACCAGTGCTGCTGCAATAGGGCAGTCTGTAGATAAAAAAGCCTATGAACGCTATATCAACCCTGAGCTCTATGGCCAGATGCTTGACGGTAAATATTGGCAGGGCAAAAAAGAGATAACAGCAAAAATAAAATATGTGCCTCCGGTAGAATATCAGGACCCGGCCGTACCGCTGATTATTGACAAAGGCGATGGCGAGGAAACACTGCCTAAGTCGAAAATCAATGCTTTCGAAGTTAATGGTCGAACGATCGTTCCTGAAGACCTGGGCGATAGCGTGGTGTGGGCGATGCTGGTAAATGAAGGGGCTATTCGGGAAACCATCCTTTTTTCGCCTGTGCCTCCGCAAGCACCCGAATATTATAAGATTAATCACCTGGTTACCAATACCCTTACCCATCAAGGTTATTTTGTCGGCTCGCTGGCCATTAATTTTCATAAAAACATGGCGGCCCTTACTGCCGATTATCCGGAGCTGTCGCAAAAGATAGCCAACCGCGAGAAAGGCTATCGGTTTATCGACTATAAGCGCATCATTGCCGAGTACAACAAGTGGTACCAGGAGAAATACCCCAAGCGGATTAAGTACATTCACGGCACACCCGATTTCGATGCCATTATCGAGGCTGAGACCAATCGTTTTTAGGCTGGTTGCAGTCTGGACGGGCTCTCTTACCTGATAATTTGGGCTAATCGTAAGTTTCGATTGGTCAAAGGCTTTATTTTTGCTTTCTCAAAAAAAACACCAGCATGAAAAATCCTCTCTCGCAGCGGGTGCTTAATATGGAAGAATCGGCCACCATTGCCATGGCCCAGAAAGCCCGCGACCTGCGTGCGCAGGGCATAGACGTAATTAGCCTGAGCCTTGGCGAGCCCGATTTTAAGACCCCGGAGCATATTCAGGAAGCCGCCATTGAGGCCATTCGCTCACAGCAGTATTTCAGCTATCCCCCGGTGCCCGGCTATCTCGATTTTCGCGAAGCCATTGCCCGCAAGTTTCGCGAAGAAAACGACATTCCCTGTACTGCCGCCAATGTGGTGGTATCTACCGGTGCCAAGCAAAGTATTGCCAATATTATGCTGGCTATGCTCGATCCGGACGATGAGGTAATCGTGCTGAGCCCTTATTGGGTAAGCTATGCCGATATTATCAAGATGGCCGGGGGTAAGCCGATATTTGTAAAAGGAGATATCGACCATAATTTCAAGGCTACGGCCGAGCAGATAGAAGCGGCCATTACGCCTAAAACCAAACTGATGATTTATTCATCGCCCTGCAACCCCTCCGGAGAGGTATTTACCAGGGCTGAAATAGATGCTATGGTAACCATGCTGCAACGCCACCCTGGTATTTATGTGATATCGGATGAGATATACGAGCACATCAATTTTACCGATGACCACGTAAGTATAGGATCTTATGAGGCCATGCACGACCGGGTGATCACCGTAAACGGAGTAGCCAAGGCCTTTGCCATGACCGGTTGGCGTATCGGTTATATGTGTGCTCCGGAACCCATTGCCAAGGCCTGTACCAAGATACAGGGGCAGGTGACTTCGGGCGCCAACGGTATAGCCCAGCGGGCTGCTATGGCGGCCATTACCACCGACCTGGCGCCCACGCGTGCCATGAGTAACGAATACCGCGAGCGCAGACAGATGGTCTATGACCTGCTGCGTCAGATACCGGACATCAAGGTGATTATGCCCACCGGAGCTTTTTATTTTTTACCCGAGGTATCGGCTTATTTTGGTAAATCGGTCGATGGTCGTACCATTCACAACGCCTCCGACCTGTGCATGTACCTGCTCGAGGAAGCCCATGTATCGCTGGTAACCGGTGAGGCTTTTGGCGTACCGGAGTGTGTACGATTGTCCTATGCAGCCTCCAGAGAAGACCTGCAGGAAGCGATTAAAAGAATAAAAGAAGCCCTGGCCCGTCTGCAATGATCAATGCCCAACAATGCCATGAGGTTTTTAACCGCTGCATAGCCGACTACCATCGGCTTGACACGGTTGATCAGCCTATACAAAACCCCTATGCTGCTGACAGTATCGACAGCCTGCTATACCATAAATGCTGGATTGATACAGTGCAGTGGCATTACGAAGACCTGATACGCGACCCACAAATTGACCCGGTGGAAGGCATGCGCCTTAAGCGCCTGATTGATGCCTCCAACCAAAAGCGCACTGATATGGTGGAGCAGATAGACGACTGGTTTATGCAGCAGTTTGCCGGTGTAACGCCACTACCAGAGGCTACCATCAATACCGAGAGCCCGGCCTGGGTGGTAGATAGGCTGTCGATACTGGCCCTGAAGATCTGGCATATGCAGGAGCAGGCCGAGCGCCCCGATGCCGATGAACAGCACCGCCAAAAGGCCAGCGACCGCCTGGCCGTGCTGCTTGAGCAACAGGCCGACCTCTCGGTGAGCTTCGACCAATTGCTTGCCGACCTGGCTGCCGGGCGCAAGAAGATGAAGGTGTACCGGCAGATGAAGCTCTATAACGACCCGGCTACCAATCCGGTTTTGTATAAAAGGAAATAATCTTTTAGTTTTATTTCATGCATATTTTGGCTATCCGGTTGTCTTCGATGGGCGATGTGGCCCTTACCGTACCTGTGTTGCGCGGTGTGTTGGCCGCCAACCCCGGCTTGCAAATCACTATGGTTAGTGCCGCCCATCTGGAGCCTTTCTTTTTTGATATAGAACGCCTTGAGTTTTATGGCGTGCGGTTGGAGTTGTATCCCGGGTTATCAGGGATGCGCCAGCTTTATAAGAAACTACAGGCAGCCGGCCCGTGGGATACCGTGTTGGACTTACACAGTGTGTTGCGCACCTGGGCGTTGGATGGCTTCTTTCGATTGGCCGGAGTGCCCGTTTACCGCATTGATAAGGGCAGGAAGGAAAAGCGGGCGTTGGTGCGGTCCAAAAACCGCCAGCTAAAACCGCTCAAGCATACTACCCAGCGCTATCTGGAGGTGTTTGAAGCCGCGGGCTTATCGGGTAAGGTAGCCGGTGGTGATATAATCAAAGCCAACCCACGTGCTACAGCCAGCCTTGAACGATTTCTGGAGAAAAACGGCTTGCGCAAGGAAGGCCGCTGGATAGGCATAGCGCCTTTTGCTCTGCATCGTGAAAAGACCTGGCCGCTAAGCAAAATCACCACCTTGATCGAAGCATTGAGTAAAGAAGAGAATTGCCGCATCTTTCTGTTGGGTGGCAAAGATGATGCTCCGCGCCTGCAGCACATCGCTGCCCTGTATGAAAGCTGCCATAATATGGCCGGGGTGTTTTCGCTCGATGAAGAGATAGCCCTGGTACACAAGCTGGATGCCGTGGTAGCCATGGATTCCTTCAATATGCACCTGGCAGCTCTGTGCAACCGCAAGGTGGTATCGATTTGGGGGGCAACCCACCCTTATGCCGGCTTCGGGCCGCTCAATGGCAACGAGCGCTTTATCGTACAGGTACCGCCCGGGGAGCTGAGCTGTCGCCCCTGCTCGATATTCGGTGACAAACCATGCGGCCGGGGCGACCTGGCCTGCCTTGAAAGAATTGATCCGGTGGAGGTACTGCACAAACTCTGACTATCCGGATGTAAAGAATCCATACCTTTGTAAAACCAAACAACTACCGCTATGGCTTATCTTTTCGAAACATTTGCCGGCTGGGATGCCTACTGCCGGGAGCATAATATGAGTCTGGTGGACTCGGTAATAGAATATGAGACCACCGAAAAAGGCACTGCCAAAGAGGATATTTTGGCCGGGGTGGCGCGTAATTATCAGGTGATGAAGGAAGCGGTGGAGACCGGTTTTAGTGAAGATATGACCTCGCGCTCAGGGATGATCAACAACGGGGCCAAGAAAGTTTATAACAGCAAGATTACGGTACTGTCACCGGAGTTTCAGCAATTGGTGGCCCGTGCGCTGAGCGCCAAGGAGGTAAACTCCTGTATGGGGCGGGTGGTGGCTGCCCCTACGGCCGGGGCTTCCGGTATTATGCCGGGTG
Source organism: Cyclobacteriaceae bacterium (assembly GCA_015488485.1). Taxonomy (GTDB): domain Bacteria; phylum Bacteroidota; class Bacteroidia; order Cytophagales; family Cyclobacteriaceae; genus S012-113. The sequence continues at coordinate 12,464 of WFNR01000041.1, forward strand.
TACTCTATACCCTGCAACAACTACACGGTCTCTCTGATGAAAAAATGCATGAGGCCATGCTGGTGGCGGCTGGTATTGCGCTGGTGATTGAGCATCAGTCTAGCCTGGCCGGGGCGGTAGGCGGTTGTCAGGCCGAGACCGGCAGCGCTGCAGCCATGGCGGCCGGGGCCATTGTATATTGCCTGGGGGGCGACAACCAGCAGATATTTAATGCGGTGGGCATCACCATTCAGTGCATGCTGGGGCTGGTGTGCGACCCGGTGGCGGGTCTGGTAGAGGTGCCTTGTGTGGTGCGCAATGCCAGTGCGGCAGCTATTGCTTTTAGCTCGGCCCAGATGGCCATAGCCGGCCTGGATGCCGTAATACCGGCCGATGAATGTGTGGCGGCTATGGGTGAAGTAGGAGAGAGCATGGAAGCACGTTACAAAGAAACTGCTCTGGGCGGACTGGCAGCTACACCCACCGGTAAGCGTATCGCGCAGCGCGTACTGGTACACGAGGTAGATATTTTGCCTGACATAAACGAAGAATAAAACAGGTAGTTACACCCGGGCGCCAAGAAGATCGCGCACTGTATCACCTGAATAATAAAAAGTATAGGTAATCAGGGTAACCCAGAAAACACCCCATAAAAACATATAAGCAATAGTCTTTCTGCGCGAGCCTCCCAGCGCCATGACCAGAATGGAACCTCCGGGAGGTGACAGCAGAATAGGCGTAAGGAACGACACGCCCAGCTCGCCATATTTGCGCCATATTTTTACAAACCGCCTGTTGCGCGGGGTAAATTTCTTTTTCTTCTTAAAAAACCTGCGGGCAATTTTCTTACGCAATTGCTCGCCCAGAAAAGTAAAGACAACCACGGTAGTCATCATACCGGCAACTGTGATGATAATGGTAACCAAAGGCGGCAAACCGGCTGCATAGCCCATTACCGGCCCGAAGATTATCTTGAGGGTGGTAGACAGGTAAATTGCTATAATGGTAAAAACTTCCTCCACTGCTTACGCCTAAACAATTACATTATAGGTATAGTAAACGTAAATCAACAACAAAATGATTCCTTCGGTGCGACCTAGTTTACGCTGATACAGCATGAGCGGCAAGATGAGCAGCGTAACACCCAGCATCCATAGCATATCTACGTGCTGTATCACATAGTTTACCTGGATTTCTTTTACGATACTGGTAATACCCAAAATCGACAGCACATTAAAAATATTGGAGCCCAGCAAATTGCCCAGTGCCAGATCGGTCTCCCGCTTGAAGGAGGCCACAATGGCAGTAACCAACTCCGGCAGGCTGGTACCCAGCGCCACTACGGTAATGCCAATTACCCGCTGGCTTACACCCAGAAAAGCGGCCAGCTCTTTGGCGCCATCCACAAACCATTCGGCCCCGAAATAAAGCCCTACCGCTCCCAGAGCAATAGCTCCCAGGTCTTTCCATATATTTTTGGAAGGCGCATCGGGCACGTCCAGCTCAGCCTCCATGGCAATATCGGCCTTTAGTTTTTTGCGCGACTTGCGCACAATAAAAAAAGTATAGGTAGCCAGAGCAGCTACAAAGAACAATCCTTCGTAAAAACTTAAGGCATAGTCCTTTACCCAGAAAAAAAGCAGCAGGGAGCTGGCCATGGTTACCGGCCAATCTATCTGTATGCTGTCGGCATTTACCCGTACTGGCCCGATGAGCACCGTTACCCCCAGCACCAGGGCCAGGTTGCAGATATTGCTACCCACCACATTGCCCATTGCCATGTCGGGGCTGCCGGTAAGGGCGGCCTTCAGGCTGATGAGCAGCTCGGGCGCTGAGGTGCCGAAAGCCACAATGGTAAGCCCCACCACCAGCGGACTGATATGAATACGCAGCGCCAGGCTGGAGGCCCCACGTACCAGAAAATCGCCCCCGATTATCAGGACGAACAGGCCGGCTATGAGTAAAAATATATTGAATAACATGCCTCTGCTTACAGTTTGGGGCCATAGGCCAGATCCCCGGCATCGCCCAGGCCAGGTACGATATAGGCCTTGTCATTGAGTTTCTCATCCACTGCACCACACCACAGGGCCACCGGTGTGGTAATCTTTTTCCGTATCAGAGCAATACCTTCCGGTGCGGCTATTACGGCCAGCAAAAAGATGCGAGCCGGTTGTCCATAGCGTTGCAAATGGCCGATGGTATCCACAATGGAGCGGCCGGTGGCCAGCATGGGATCGGCTATCACCAGGGTCTTATTGGTCAGATCGGGTACGGCAAAATAATTGAGTTCCACCACCTGGCTGCTTTGGAAATCCTGCGAGCGGAAAGCCCCCACAAAACCGGCATCGGCCTTGTCGAAAAAATTCTGTATGCCCTCGAAAAAAGGCATACCGGCCCGCAGAATGGAGATCAGTACTGGTTGTTCGGCAAGTACCTGCACCTCCATCGGGCTGAGTGGGGTATTGATGGTTTGGCTGGTGTAAGTCAGCTCTTTTGACATCTCATAAGCCAGTACTTCACCCAGACGTGCCATGTTTTTACGAAAGCGCAGGCGGTCGGTTTGTACACCGGCATCGCGAATCTCAGCCATAAAATTATTGGCTATCGAGTTGGTCTGGCTCAGATCTACAACTTTCAAAACCGACAGAAATTAACAGATTTTTTCATGCAAAATACAGTTGTGCAAGATAGGATATTCGCAGCATATACACAACCGGGCTCCGGCAAGAAATATGCTGAGCGCTACAAAAAGATACACAATACCACCGGCTGCCGGCCTGCCGCTCCGATATTTTGCTCTATCTTTGTCCTCCCGCTTTCTACTTTGGTTTTATGAAAATTAAGGACAAGGAATTTACCATACTCATCAACGAAGCTGATCTGCAACAACGTATTGGTGAAATAGGCCGGACGATCAATAGCGACTATAAGGACAAAAAGCCGTTGTTTATCGGCATACTCAATGGCTCCTTTATGTTTGTGGCTGATATTATGAAGCATATCAGCATACCCAGCGAGGTGTCGTTTATCAAGATGGCTTCTTACAATGAAATGGCCAGCTCGGGTACGGTCAAAGAACTTATCGGCCTGAACGAGAACATCTTCAAGCGTCATGTAGTTGTACTGGAAGACATTATCGATAGCGGCTTGACAATATCGGGAGTGCTTGATCAGTTTCGTGAGCGTGGTGCGGCCTCGGTAGAAGTAGCTACCCTGCTTTTAAAACCCGATGCCCTGAAAACTCCGGTGGATATCAAATACACCGGTTTTGAAATTCCTAACAAATTTGTAGTGGGCTATGGCCTCGATTATGACGGATTAGGTCGCAATACCCGGGCTATTTACCAACTTAAATAGTAACTTAGCAGGCATAAACATACCTTTTTTATCATGTTAAATATCGTACTTTTTGGACCGCCCGGGGCCGGCAAAGGTACCCAGAGCGAGAAACTCATAGCCCGTTATCACCTTACGCATCTTTCTACCGGAGACCTGTTCAGAAAACATATTGCCGAAGGTACCGATCTGGGGCGTGCCGCCCAGCGCTATATGGACGAAGGCAATCTGGTGCCCGATGAGGTGGTGATAGGTATGGTCAAGGACAAAATTGTCAACACCCCGGATTCGCAAGGTTTTATTTTTGACGGTTTTCCGCGCACGGTAGCCCAGGCAGAAGCATTGGATGCTTTTATGGAAGAAAATGGCACCCCCATTACCATGATGCTGGCTCTTACGGTGGATGAAGAAGAACTGCTCAAGCGCCTGCTCAAACGCGGCAAGATTTCAGGTCGCCCCGATGACCAGGACCCGGAGAAAATCCGCAACCGCTTTGCCGTTTATCAGCGGGAGACTACCCCCGTGGCAGAGTATTATAAGAAACAGGGCAAGTATCACGAAATCAACGGAGTAGGCAGCATCGAAGACATCTTCAACCAGCTTACGGCTGTTATTGACGCCAACAAATAGGTTGCTATCGTATGGCGGGCTCCAACTTCATCGATCATGTGCGGCTATGTGTCCGCTCAGGTGCCGGAGGAGCCGGGGCGGTGCACTTCCGCAGAGAGAAATTCGTGCCCAAAGGAGGCCCCGATGGTGGTGATGGCGGCCGCGGTGGTCATGTAATGCTGCGTGGTAATAAGCAGCTTTGGACGCTCCTGCATCTGCGCTACCGCAAGCACGTAATCGCCCCGCCCGGTAAGCCGGGAGAGGGAGGACTGCGCACCGGAGCGCAGGGAGAGGATGTAGTGCTTGAAGTGCCGCTGGGTACGGTGGCCAAAGATGCCGAAACCGGTGAGAAACTACTGGAGATAACCGAGCACGGCCAGACCGAAATACTGCTGGCCGGTGGCCGGGGCGGGCTGGGCAACGAACACTTCAAGACGAGCACCAAACAGACCCCTCGCTATGCCCAGCCCGGTGAGCCCGGGCAGGAGCGCTGGGTAGTGCTGGAGCTGAAGCTGCTGGCCGATGTAGGTATGGTGGGCTTCCCCAATGCCGGCAAATCCACCCTGCTGTCGGTATTGAGTGCCGCCCGCCCCGAAATTGCCGACTACCCTTTTACCACCCTCACCCCCAACCTGGGCGTTGTAGCTTACCGCGACCATCAGTCGTTTGTGATGGCCGATATCCCCGGTATTATTGCCGGAGCGGCCGAAGGCAAGGGGCTGGGCCTGCGTTTTCTGCGGCATATAGAACGTAATGCCGTGCTGCTGTTTATGATACCGGCCGACAGTATTGATATAATGCGCGAATACGAGACCTTGCTCGAAGAACTGGAAAAATATAACCCCGAACTGCTCGATAAAAACCGGGTGCTGGCTATTACCAAGTCCGATATGCTGGACGAAGAGCTGGAAGAAATGATCAGGCCGATCCTGCCGCAGGATATTCCGCATGTGTTTATCAGTTCCATCGCGCAAAAAGGGCTTACCGAGCTGAAAGACACCCTATGGCAGGCACTAAATGCCTGACGGGCTATTATGTCAAATTGGCATAAAAACAGGTTTGGCAATAAAATTGCCTGCTAGTTACTGCCTGTTAACCCGTTTTTTTGTTTATAAACAAGGCGGGAGCGGTAATGTATTGTCTGCCAAACAGGCAAAGCGGTTATTTTTGTGATTTGAAATTTGGTAAGACCATGAAAAAAGCAAGTAAAACTGCCGAAAAGGAAAATAAACAAAAAGTTAAAAACAAGGAGAACGGAACATTGAAAACTGAAAATAAAAAACAAAAAAAGCAGGCGGCCGAAGAAGCACATGACGGTCTGCCACCGGTGGAGGAATCGCTGGAAGAAAAGCTGGAGGAAGAACTGGCCCTGCAGAAGGATAAATACCTGCGGTTGTACTCGGAGTTTGAGAATTTCCGCAGGCGTACGGCCAAAGAGAAGTTGGAGTTGATAGATACAGCCGGTGAAAAGATTATGGTAGAGCTCTTGCCGGTACTGGATGATTTTAAGCGTGCCGGGCAATCGCTTGACTCAGGAGACGTAGAGGCTATTGCCGAAGGTGTACGGCTGATAGCTGAGAAGCTTAACAAGACACTGCAGGCGCAGGGCCTGAAGCGTATGTCAACCGAGCCGGGCACAGAGTTCGACCCTGAGTTGCACGAAGCCATTACCCAGATGCCGGTGGATGATGAAAAACTAAAAGGGAAAATAATAGATACGATCGAAGACGGTTATTTTTTGGGTGACAAGGTAATCAGACACGCTAAGGTGGTGATAGGCGCTTAACAAACTATGGCAAAAAGAGACTACTATGAAATTTTGGGGGTAAGCCGCACGGCCTCGGTAGAGGAAATAAAGAAGGCTTACCGTAAAATGGCCATTAAATATCATCCGGATAAAAATCCGGGTGATAAAGAAGCCGAAGAGAAATTTAAGGAGGCGGCTGAAGCCTACGAGGTGCTGAGCGACAAAGACAAGCGCCAGCGCTACGACCAGTTTGGTCATGAAGGCGTAGGCGGTGCCGGCTTCGGTGGCGGAGGCATGTCTATGGATGACATCTTCAACCATTTTGGCGATATCTTCGGTGGCCACAACCCTTTCGAGAGTTTCTTTGGTGGTGGCGGCCGTGGCAGCAGCGGTGGGCGCAGGGGGTCTAACCTGCGCATCAAAATAGCCCTTACTCTGGAGGAAATGGCCCATGGCGTGGAAAAGAAAATAAAGGTAAAAAGAATGACCGTGGCACCCGGGGTTACCTTCAGAACCTGCCCCACTTGCCACGGTACCGGCCAGGTACGCAGGGTGATGAACACCATGCTGGGGCAGATGGTCTCTTCCAATACCTGCCCGCACTGTCAGGGTAGTGGCCAGACTATCGACAAGCGCCCTCCCGGGGTGGATAGCTCCGGCTTGCAGGCCAAAGAAGAAGTGCTCAGCATTAAGATACCGGCCGGGGTAAGCGAAGGTATGCAGCTCTCCATGAGTGGCAAGGGCAACGAGGCACCGGGTGGTGGCCGGCCGGGCGACCTGTTTATCCTTATCGAAGAAAAGCCTCACCCTGTGCTTAAGCGCGATGGCAACAACGTAATTTATGACCTGTACCTGAGCTTTATCGATGCCGCCCTGGGTACCCAGGTAGAAATACCAACCATTGACGGCAAGGTGAAGATTAAAATAGAGCCGGGCACACAGAGTGGCAAAATACTGCGCCTGCGTGGCAAGGGCATAAAGGACATCAATGGCTACGGTACGGGCGACCAGCTCATTCATATCAATGTATGGACGCCCAAGAAACTAAGCAGCGAAGAAAGGGCGCTGCTGGAAAGCCTGCGGGAATCGCCCAACTTTATGCCCAATCCGCCCAAGCATGAAAAGAGCATCTTCGACAGGATGAAGGAGTTCTTTACGCACTGATAACAGCCGGTAGCAGGGCTCTCATCAGCCCTGCTTTTCGGGTGGAGATGCTGTTTCTTCTCCATTAGTTCCCCGGCCAGGGTGTTAACGGCAATATTGTCACAAA